>JBBSJT010000059.1:0-14524 GCA_038257035.1 Chlamydiia bacterium | reverse complement strand
AGGGTCTAAGGCCTCCATTTCGTTTTCCAATTTCATAACAGCAGTAGATATGGAAGCTTGCTCATCTAACGCATCGATAACTTTTGAAATAACATCCGTTTCTATACAGGGCTCATCACCTTGAATATTGATGATTGTGTCATATTCGTTATACTCTTTATTTGAAAGAACAACTTCTGCAATTCTGTCGGTTCCTGTTTGGCAATTGGAAGTTATGACAACTTTTCCACCGAACGCTATTACATGGTCAAAAATGCGCTGATCATCGGTTGCCACAATAAGATCATCTAAATCTTCACAATTTTTGGCATTTTCGTAGGTGCGTTGGATTAAAGTTTTGCCTAAAATTTTAGCGAGAGGCTTACCGGGAA
The DNA here is from genome assembly GCA_038257035.1 of Chlamydiia bacterium. Lineage (GTDB taxonomy): Bacteria > Chlamydiota > Chlamydiia > Chlamydiales > Parachlamydiaceae > JBBSJT01. The sequence continues at coordinate 14,153 of JBBSJT010000059.1, read as the reverse complement.
ATCGTGTACTTTCGAATCTTGCAGGTATGACACCTAAAATTTTTTTTTTCAAAACTTGCAATCCTTTTTTTATTAACTCCTGTAGAAGATTAACACAAAGTCAGTTAGCAGTAAAACACTTTCTTATACTTCAAAAAAACTAAAAATCAGCCTTATAGGCTTAGATTTTTGATTTGGTTCAGAGGACCCCGTGCTAGCCACGAATGCGGGACTAGCATGTAGCCGCGGGTGTGAACCCGCGGATAGTAGATAATAAGAAAATAAGCCACGTATGTGGCGACAGAAAACCATACTAAATCATTTATTGACTCTGTCGCAGCTAACGCAGCTCTTTTTTGCTCTTGGATGGTCCGCGGATTCACACCTGCGGCTACATACTTTCGTCACATTCGTGGCTAACAAGCAATTTGAATTAATAAATTATTTACATTTTAACGTCTTAATGCAATGATTTTTGATAAAAATGGAGTTTCTTTATGTATATTTACAATACACTTTCAACAATCCTTCCTTTTTTACCAAAAAGTGACCAAAATGATTGTTTTTCTAAACTGCCTGAAGATGTTTTAGGCCTAATAGTCCAACAACTTCCAATAAACAATGTGAGGACACTTCATACTGTTTCACATAAATTTCAACCGATAGCACAACCAATTATAAATGCAAAAATACAAATGATTTTGGAAAATGCTATACAGGGTAATAAAAATTTATTTTACTTTATTGAAAAATCTAATGCCCAACCAGCCTATTCAGAAGCAAGAATTCAAACTTTGAGAGATGCCTTTTGCTCCAGTTTTGAGGAGAAGCTAATATATCTTGGAAATAGTGATTATGATGGAGAATTAAGGCAAACGACAGAGTCTGTGTTAGTTAAATTATTGGAATATGGTGATTTTGACTACAAATTAGCAACTCAACTCTTCAAAATTGTGCATGAAGATTCAGATTATCCTTGCAAATACAGTTACAAAAACCAATATCTTCAAAAACGTTTCTTCTTAACCATGGATTTGTTAGCAAAAAATCAAATCAGTCCTAAATCAATGAAATTTGAGATCTACGGGGGAGGAAATCCTTTAGATGAAAAAATTATGTCAATCCTTTTAAGAGCATTAAAAAACCCCTATCTTCACAAGGTAAATCTTAAAAACAAAGAGTGGAATAAATCGGATTTAAATAAAATATTAACTGTAATAAAAAAGAATGAAAAGATAAACACCCTTATCATTTCAGAAGCTTTTGATATGTGGCAATGGAATTTCAAACACCATGGAATATTTTTTAAAATGCATGAGGATCACATGATGGAATTAAATACAGTCATTAATGATCAATTAGGAACTAAAGTTATACAAAGTGGCAACGAATGGACTTTTGAAAGAAATATTAAGGATGCACATGAACATTTGTAATTGTCAAACGTCGAATCTATCTGAATTAGCTTCGGAAGTTCTAACACACATAGCATCCCAATTACCCATTAAAGCTGTAAAGCAACTTCATACCACATGTTACCATCTGCACCGTATCACACAGCAGTTCATCAATGCAGACACTATAAACGCTTTAGAAAAATATATTTTAACCAGACCCGCTATTTGTTCTAAAATTGAAATAGCTAAAGGCTTCACAAACAATACAGAAAATAAAATTCAATTTTTAAGGGATACCATTTGCTCCCAATTTTTTTGGCCAGCTGCAGGTAAAAACGAGATAGTAGAACTTGATCGTCACATCGATAATAGCTACAACTGGTCTATGTGCAAGAACCTTGAATACAAATTGACTACTCAAATAGTAAAAATTATCAATAACTCATCATTCATTAAATGTATCTATCACCATTGTTACGATAACAAATTGTTTATTTCAACAATGGATGTTATTGGCAACAATGAAATGAAACCATCATCCCTTGAAATTAATTTTGTTAAGGATGATAAAATAGAAATTCCGTTGGATAAAGAAATCTTGAACTTGATTTTAAAAACACTCCAAAAAAATAAATCTATTTGTAAATTGTTTCTCAATGCCAATAACTGGAATCCAAACGATTTAAAAGAAATTTTACAAGTCGTTAAAACTAAAAGTCGAATTATCTACGGCATAATTTCTGAGGTGGGCAATGAGTTTTCAACGCATAAGGAACGAGAAGCATTAAGTTCCCATCATAGCGAATTGGACATAATTATCCTTCACCAAATAGGAATGAGAGTGGCACGTCACGATATCAGTTGGACTTGGTTTAAATAGCCATAAGCAAAAGGTTTTATATTTGTAGGCAAATTGCTTCTTTATTTTTGGAAGCTGTTAAAAGTAACCATTTGATCCATAGGGTTACAATTTCTGAAGGTTATTTTGATTATGAATCGGGCCCAGATGAAAAGCTAGGGGACATTATTATCGAACATCTTCAACCCGCATTCATTAAAGCACATTCTTTTGACTACGTAAAAAATGAATGGACTTTCAAAAAATACCATTTAAAGTAAGGTTTCTTAACATAAAGTAAGCTGAAGGTCTGCCATATAATCTTTAAAATTTTTATAAAGTTAACTAAATTTTAAAGGTTAATGCGTGTTGTTTTTGTTTACATTTAAAGGTTTAACTGGAATAATTTATGGTTAAAAAGGATTTTTTAATATGAATATATGTAACAAGCAAAATAAACTAAATTTCTTCTCAGTGCTTCCCATGGAAACCTTAACGCTGATAACAAATGAGTTACCAATTAACGCTGTTAAGGCATTTGGCGCAACCTGTTCCCAAATGTTGCCGATTACACAACCTTTCATCAATGCAAATACTCAAATGAAATTGGAAGATCTTGTGTTAAAAAAATCGGAGCTTTCCCTTTATTTATCTATAGCTCAAAAATATCCAAATTATTCAGAGGGGAGAATTCAAGTTTTAAGAAATGCAATTTGTTCGTTGTTTGAGGATGAATATAAAATACTAAAGAGACCGCATGATGGCACTATTAATTCTCAGGTGATACGAAGTAGTGCTTCTGCTAGGATTATGATAAAATGGTTTCAGTGCTTTAATTTGGATTATAAATTAGCAGTTCAAATGGTGAAAATTAAAGAATGTGAATCTTCAATCAAATGCAATTATAGTGACTTCCCTGAGGAAAAGAAATTTACCCTCTATATGGATTTACTAGCGACGAACGAACTAAAACCCAGCCTTCTTGAAATTAGAATTACAAATTCAAGTACAAGAAATAATTTGGATGAAAAAATTTTAAAAGTGATCTTAAAGGCTTTAGAAAAAAATAAATCGATCAATGAGGTTGTTTTTAATGTTTGGAATTGGTGTGACGACGATTTAAATGATATTCTAGCAGTAATAAAAAATAATAAAAGCATTAAAAAAATTAAAATTTTAGAAAATAATACTAAGTTTAAGAGTTTTGGTTGGTTTGGAAGAAGCCCACAGATTGATGAGTTAGAAAAAGTAATTAACAATCAATTAGGATTTCGTTCAAGCAAATTTAATTCCACAGATCGTAGCTGGAGCTGGAAACGGCTAAATTTATGACAATCTTGTTTCTGTTAAAGAGTAATATTGTTTTTGAGGGCATGCCCTGGATTATAAAAGCCTTGGGTTTTACGTTTTATATTTTCTTCAGGGCAAAGCCCTGGTTTATAAATGCCTAGGGCACCCCCAATGTCGTCAACTTAGGAATTTAGAAATAACAAATAGACATGTCTTGTAGACCGAAGGTCTTAAATTGCAACAGCCTAGGGCAACGCCCTAGGTGTGTTATCATTTAAAAATTCATGCTGAAGGCCTGCAAGAGGTGGTTTTATTGCAGCCCTACAGGCTGCATAGTTTAATTATTAGCTCCTAGGGCGGTGCCCTAGGCTGTTGCAATTTAAGACCTTCGGTCTTCATAAACATAAAAGTATCAAAATGCCCTTTAACTTATAAAACTTTCTTAACTTGATGACATTGGGCAACGCCCTAGGTCTTACATTCAACTGCTTTCAAGCTGTAGGCCTCCTTTATGATTATTAATCTATTTTGAGTAGTTTTATAATGAAGGCTTGCAGCCTGCAAGTGGTCTAAAAGACACCTAGGGCGTTAATAATTATTGATACTCTTGACACTCTAACACTAACAATGATTTACAATTAATGCATGAAGTGTGATTCTTCTGTTTAAAAAATTTGGGTTTATTATGATCGTTGATGCATTTAATTGGTTTTTTTCCTATGACACAAGGACTCCTGCACAAAAAAGAGGGTTGGAAATCGTTTATGAAAAGGATTATTTTTCAGAAATGATCCCCGACATTTTTATGGTTCTCGCGTCCAAATTACCTGTGAAGGATATGAAAGCCCTCCATATAGCGGTGCCAAAAATACGGCCTGTGACTGCGCTCTTAATCAATGCAGATACGCAAAAAAAATTAGAAGATCTTATTTTAAATAGACGTGAACTAAATTCTTATTTAAAAGATTTAGTATTTGAGCCGGATATTTCTAACTATCTTGAAAAAGCTAAAAGCCTGAAAAACTATTCAGAAGAACGCATTCAGATTTTGAGAAATGCCATTTGCTTCATTCTTTTAGATAAGCAATGGGATATCAAAACCTTCGATCTTCAAAGAAGGGTTTATAGTTTTTTCGCTTACACATATGAGAATTCGGAGGCTTTTTTTGATATTGATTTTAAGTTATCCATTCAAATTTTAAAAGAGTTCTTTGAAGATAGAAAATCATTAAAATGCTATTACCAGGACTATAAGGAACATCTATACTATAATCTACATCTGAAAGCATTAACAATTAATGCTTTAATACCAAAAAGGCTTGAGATCGACATTGACTGTAAAGAAAAGAAAGGTCCATTGAATGAAAAATTCTTGAATTTACTTTTCAAAGCACTTCAAAATAATCATTCGATTCAGGAATTATCTATTCAAATTCAAGACTGGAATCTCAATCATTTAATCATAATCCTTGAAACGGTCAAAAAAATTGAACGAATTAATAGAATTGATATTGATGAAAAGAACATGGATTACTACAGCCAGTTTGCAGCATCCTGGAAGCACCCTGAGAGTTACTCATGGTTCCAAAGTCGTCATATCAGCAAATTAACCAACATCATGATTGACCAATTAGGACCAATATCAACTAACATTTTTCGTTATTGGAATACCGTGACTTGGAAACGGTATTAAATTATCCGTTTCCATTACTTCTGTTTTAGCAGATTTAAGAAGCGATGATTGATAAAAACTTTGTCCCTTCCTTTTTTTACCTCTTCAACAAATCCAATATCAGATAGAGCTTTTAGATATTTAGAAGCTGTCTCCCGCTTTGCAACATTCATTTCGACCAAATTTGAAATTCTTATATAAGGTTGTATAAAAAGTAACTCTACAAGTTCTTTACTGTATATGGTAGGGGCTTTAGTTTTAATAAACTTACAAGATTCATCAATCAATTCTTGAATGGAAAGAATTTTATCAGTAGTCCACTTAGCAGTTTCAAGGATGGCTTTCAAAAAATAAAGAATCCAATCTTGCCAAGCTTCATTTGTTGTGACTTTTAATAATTTTTCATAATATTATAAATTCAAAAAAATCAATCGATATGTCGATTTTTCTTCATTTTATGACATATTGTCATAATACATCTAAGCAACCGATATGTTTTAAGGATATGTCTATAAAATGAAAAAAAATCGACATATCCGGAAAACATATCGATTGGCTTGGTGTATTTAATAAATATATCTAAAAAACAGAGAAAAATCGACATGAAGAGATTATATAGGTAATGAAAGGTCGTGCCATTACCTATATAATGTGTATATTACCTATACCTTTCGAAATACTTTTTAAAAAGGAGGATGGACGGTTTTCAAAGAATGCAAGAGAGCTGGCCTTATAGCAATCTTACTTTACTTCCATTAGGTGATGGATTAAATTACTTTTAATGATTATGTTTTAAGAGGTTTTATGAATCTATCAGATTTCTTGTCTTATAGTATGCCAGAAGTTTTGGGAACCGACGTTGCTGTTGGTGATGATCATATCGCTAGACTGCCAAATGATATCTTAAAAGTAGTAATGAGTATTTTACCCATACAAGATGTTTGGTCGCTTGAATCAACAAGCCTAAAAAATGTAAAACGTGTAGGAGAAGCAAATCTTGAAAGAACCCAAAAAAATTTAGAAAATATTCTTTGTAATCTTGAGGAAAAGGTAACAGATAAATTCAAGTGGATTGGGCTTCCCAAGAATTATAATGCTCTTAAGGAAAAGATAAAAATTGCTCAAAATTATTCCACTGAAAAATGCCAAGCATTACGAGACTCTATTTGCTCTAATTTTGTCAATAGGGAGTGGTTTACTTTTTTAGAATTAATGGATTCGCATACTTTTTACGAGGATAAATATTTGCCCATCCAAGTAATTAAGAAAAATTTTGAACGCGGTGAAATTTGCATTCATTCTGTTAAAGGATTAGTTGATTATAAGACCACGATGCTAGTATCTAAAATGTTAAAGAAAAATTTACTTAATGCCACATATCTTTCATTAAAGGCTTTTGGCACATCATTGAACAAATCCTTTATAGTGTTAAAAGAGGCAATTGAGGAAAGTCAGACACTTAAAACATTAAAATTAATACTTGATAAGTGGGAATATGCGGATATTCAAACAATCGTTGAAGTTATAAAAACCAATCAATGCATAAAAACAGTTTATATTGCTGAAACAGAGATGGACCAATATGGAGAATGGTATATGGCAGAACTTCTAAAATTTTTACCAAAAAAGCAATTAGACCATTATGATAAACTTTTCGAAATTGTAAATAGGGAATTAGGGCCTTTAGGAACTTGTCATAGACAAACAGATTTATTTTGGTGGAATAGAGGTGAATGTAAGCCCCACTGCAAGAATGGTTAAGTTGTAAATTTTTGGTTTACAATCTTTTTATCTCTTTTGCTAAGGTCCGAAGGACCTTAGGAAAAAAAAGCTATATTGTTGAAAATGACGTCTTTTGCTAGGATGTCAGCAAAAAGGAACTTTTATGATGCTGGCAAGATACTTAAACCCTTATACAGAAAATGAATTAACAAGGGATTTGCTAAGAGATGTGTATGGGCAATTCATCTTAAATCACAAATCACACCCATTTGCAAAAATTATAGAGTCCTCAAGAATTTCCATAACATTCTTGGAACAGTGTTATGAAGATGCTCTGCATCATCATAAAGAGCTGACTTTTAGAAAGTGGTCCCCATTAATTATAAGTTATCAAGCGCAAAGCTCAATTTTTTCGTTCCTTCCAAAAGAAATCTTTTTTCATATCTTCCAAATGGATCAGTGGAATTTTTCATTTGATGAATTTCATGGACAAATAAAAGATCAAAACCCGACTATAAGCATGATTGAATATCTCTCTATCATTGAGGATAAAGGAACAGATTGTGCCGTTTTTCACGTTGCAGATCTAGATGAAATAGATAACCAAATACAATTATAATTATGTTTTTTTTCGACTATTTTTTTTCACCCGTTGAATATGTCTTGAAGCCTTTCATAACTCCTGCAAACGATAATTTTTCCATCTTGCCTCCTGAAATATTACAGGAAGTAATGAAAAATTTAAGCATCACAAATGTGAAGTCACTTCAATTGACTTGTAAAAAAATTGAACCAATAGCCCAGATGGCAATTTTTGCCAAACCCCAAGAAAATTTAGAGTATATTCTTTCCAAAATCATCAATAGGGATCCTTATAATTACGAGAGATGCCTACCTTTTTTTGACAAAATTAATTCATTACCTGATAAATCTGAAGAGCGAGCTCAAGTTTTAAGAGATGCTATTTGCTTTATGCTTGAAAAAGTAGATTTTTGGTTTGTTAAAAGGAACATGGAAACTCTCCCTTTTTTTGAAGATAAATTGTTGCCAAGGCAAATGCTATTAACTGCAAATCCGATGAACGGTTTATGTTCTCCTGCACTTATAAGAAATCCAAACCATGCAACAAGGCATATTGTTGATTATAAGCTCATGATGTTGTTTTTAAAAATGCTAAGGGATAATGAGATAAGTTCCCAAAATCTTGCTTTAAGCTTTAATAAAGACTATAAAAATATAAATACAGTCATGCGATCTCTTGTTAGTGTATTCAAAAAGAATCAATCCATTCACTACGTAAAAATTGCTTGTTGTAGTTTTGGGACTCTAAATTTGTTGCCGGTTTTTAAAGCAATAATTGATAACCCACGTATTCAGCATGTTTGTGTCCAGGAAGGTGACAGATCAAACCTACCTTTAAGTAAATGGAAAACAATAGACGATGCGCTATTTATAAGCGATTTGCATGAGATCCTCACCAATCGACCCAATAAAACCTTCAACTGCTGGCGCTGGGAACGACGCTAATCAAACCCAAGCTCCATCGCTAAGGGGGACGATTTTAACGCGAAGGCCGCGAAGGTTCGCGAAGAAGCGCGCTTAAAAGCGCGAGAAAGAAGGTTGGTTTTAAGGTTTTATCAATTGCCTTTAAATGAGATATCAAAGCATATTTTTTTTCGCGGCATAAGCCGCGTTTCTTCGCGCTTCTTCGCGTCTTTCTTCGCGGCCTTCGCGGTTAAAAGGTCCTCCTAAGCGGTAAAAAAAATCATCAACAACGGTCGCATCCAAAAAAAAGACTTGAAAAAAGGTATAGGTTTTTGATAAAAGCTAGTGCTTTATGGAGGTAAACATTATGATAGATTGTCAAATAGATGATGTAAAAAAGGTTAATCGAAATAAACAGCTTTTAGAACCTATCCAAGAGGTTATTCAATTCCTAAATAAAATGATTATCGGACAGGAAGATCTTGTAAGAAGCTTGATGATAGCACTATTGGCCGATGGCCATTTGCTTGTTGAAGGAGCTCCAGGCCTTGCTAAAACACGTGCAATTAAAATGCTTTGTTCTGCTATTGATTCAAGCTTTCACCGTTTGCAATTCACCCCCGATTTATTGCCTGCAGATTTAATTGGAACAGAAATTTACAGAATGGAAACAGGTACTTTCGAGTTTCAGCAAGGACCCATTTTCCATAATTTAATTTTGGCAGATGAAATCAATCGTGCTCCTGCAAAAGTTCAGTCCGCTTTACTGGAAGCTATGGCCGAAAGACAAATTACCGTTGGAAAAAAAACTTATACATTGCCAAAGCTCTTTTTAGTGATGGCCACACAAAACCCAATAGAACAAGAAGGGACTTATCCGCTTCCTGAAGCGCAGTTGGATCGTTTTCTTTTGAAAGTTAATGTTGATTATCCATCGCCTGAAAAAGAAATGGAAATGTTGAGTCTTGTTTTAGGTGAAGCGAAAAATGAATATAACCAAAAGCCATTTGCTAAGCTTACGATGCCGGAAAAACTCTCTCAATCAGATCTTCTGCTAGCAAGAGAGGCAGTTTTAGATGTTTATATGGCAAAAAACATTCAAGAATACATCATACAACTGATTGCTGCTACACGAAACCCAAAAAATTATGGCAAAGACATTGCCAATTACGTGCAATTTGGTGCAAGCCCACGCGGTGGGATTTGTCTTGCAAGAGCTGCAAAAGCTCTTGCCTTTTTGGAAGGTTCAGATTTTGTAGGCCCGGACCATGTGCAGGCAATGGCACATGATGTTCTTCGTCACCGTGTAATTTTGTCTTATAAAGCTGAGGCTGAAGGGATTACACAAGATAAATTTATTGATGAACTCATCAGACGCGTGCCGGTGCCATGATGATGGAAACAGCTACAAAATCAGCAGTTTTTGTTACTTTGGATGAGTTGTTGCAGCTAAAAAAAAATAGTAAAATGTTTTGCCTTTCTAAACTTAAAGCAAAAAATCATCTGGTCGGAGAGCAGCAAACAAAGCTCCTTGCAAGAGGGATGGAATTTGCTGAAAGCCGTCGTTATTATGCAGGCGATGATGTTAGAAACATTGATTGGAAAGTAACTGCAAGGACAGGAAAGGCACACACAAAGCTTTTTACTGCGGAAAGAACCAGGAAAGTGATTGTTTCAATCGACATGAGATCCAACATGTACTTTGCAACAAAAGGCGTTTTCAAAACCGTACAAACCGCATTGATTGCAGCAAATATTGGGTGGCATGCAGCTTTAAAAGGGGATCAGATCGGCGGATTAATTTTTGATGAAAATGCTTTTATTGAAATAGCCCCTAGACTTGGAAAAAAAGGTTTATTGCCAATTTTGCATGAACTTGAAAATCAATCAGGTCAGCATCATAAAAGTAGCGTTTCTGAAGAATTAAAAGAAGCTGTCTTGGATAAAGCTATTGAAAAAGTTAAGTGCATGGCAACTGCAGGAACCTTATGTTTTATCATCAGTGACTTTCGTTATCTTTCTTCTTATGCCAAAAGTTTACTGATGCAAATAGCTTTATCCACAAAGCTTTATCTGATTCTTGTTTATGATGCTCTAGAGGTAAGTTTCCCGAAAAATGGAAGTTATCCAATCTGTGACCAAAATCAACAAATAAGAATTGATGGGTATGATAAAAATTTTTTAGAGCAATATCAAAAGTTGTTTTTAGAGCGAAAAAAAGGACTTAGTGAGCTTTGCAGTAAAACTAAAGCTCATTTTATGGAATGCTCTACAGAAGAAGATGCTTTAACATTTTTAAAGAATGAATTTAGATGAATGAAAAAATAGAATTACCTTTAAGAGATATTCATTTGCCTCAAAGCGTTTCATCAATGCCATGGTTTTTATATATAACCATTTTTATTGTTGCATTGGTTTTTTTGATTTTAGCTTTTTTCGCGATTCGTAAAATGACTAGATGGATTTTAAGACCCACTTTAAAAAAACAAGCAAAAGAAATTTTGCAAAGCATTGAAGAAAATTTTCAAAATACCGAAAACGCCGCGAAATGCATGGCAGATTTATCCGCTTTTTTACGTAGATTGGTCTTAAGTAAAAGCGAAAATAACGCCGGTTTAACAGGTGTAGCCTGGTTACAGCTTCTTGATAAGCCCTTAAATTCTAATGAGTTTAGCCAGGGGGTAGGAAAGCTTTTATTGACATCACCCTATCAACCAAAGGTTGATAAATCTCAAGTTGTTGAATTGCTGAAGCTTACATCAAGATGGGTAAATACATTATGATCCAGTTTGGTTTTCCTCAAGTTTTCTTGCTATTGCCTCTTCCATGGCTTGTATATCGTTTTTTTCCAAAAAAGGAAGAGATAAGCGTCGCCTTAAAAGTGCCTGATTTTAAAGATTTTTCCGGATTTTCTTTTAAGAAACCAAGAGTCTTATCAAAGCCACTTTCCATTTTAAGTATTTTAACATGGGGACTGTTTTTAATTTCTGCTGCAAATCCGGAATTTATTGGCGAGCCGATTCAGTTAACGGAAGAGGGTAGAGACATCATGCTTGCAGTAGATCTTTCGGGCAGCATGCAAATTAAGGATTTTGTCGTTAATGGCAAATACATGGACCGATTATCAGCTTTGAAATTGATGGCAAGTGACTTTATTGACAGAAGACATGGCGATCGCATAGGCCTCGTTTTATTTGGCAGTGAAGTTTATTTGCAAGCCCCCTTAACATTTGATCGCATTGCCGTAAAACAATTGCTTAAAGAAACGGAGCTTGGACTTGCAGGAACTGAAACCGCTATTGGAGATGCGGTTGGACTTGCGATCAAACATTTAAAAGATAGCTCGGTTGCATCAAGAGTTTTAATTTTACTAACAGACGGTAACAACAACACCGGGAATTTAACGCCTGAAAAAGCTGCCCAAATTGCCGCTAACGCCAATTTAAAAATTCATACAGTGGCCATTGGTTCTAAGAATAATGGTCGGCCGCAATTTGCAGGAATGGCAACGTCAGGAGATATTGACGAAAAAGCTTTAAAATCAATGGCAGATAAAACAGGCGGAAAATATTTCCGAGCTTATAATACAAAAGAGCTTGATCAAATTTATAAGGAAATTGATCGTTTGGAAAGTCGTGAATCAAATCAACATTATATTCCGATTGTCACTCTCTACTATTGGCCGCTTATCTTTGCATTAGTAGGCTCATTTTTATTAATTTTTTATCGCTTAAAGGTTATATGAATGAACTTCATTTTTTACGTCCTTATTTTTTTTATCTCTTTATACCGCTGATATTGGGGCTGATCTTATTTTTGCGAAAAAAGAACAGAAGCTGCTGGGACAAAATTTGCTCAAAAGAACTTTTGCCTTATGTCATTGTTAAAAAAACAAAAAAAAATTTATCTTTTTCGTTTTTTATGTTTGCTCTTTTTTCATGGTTGGTTACTGCAATGGCAGGCCCCTCTTGGAAGGAGTCTTTTCAACCCGTTTTTAAACCAAGAGACGGGCTTGTTATTGCTTTAGACCTATCAGACGCAATGAATTCAGAAGATATCAAGCCATCAAGATTAAAGCGTGCTATCTACAAGATTAATGACATTCTAGAACAAAGAAAGGGCAGTCAGACGGCATTGCTTGTTTTTTCTGCCAATCCCTTCATGGTCACTCCCTTAACGGACGATCATGCAACGATTCAATCTCAGTTATCTGCCTTAGATACGAGCATCATGCCATCAAGGGGGCACAATGTTACAAAAGCCCTCCAAAAAGCATCGGAATTACTTAACCAAGCAGGGGTTATAAATGGCTCTATCTTGCTGATCACATCACAATTATCAGACGATGATTTGACTAAATCTTTGGACTTGATTCAAAAGCTCAAGTTTAAATTATCAATTCTTGGAGTTGGAACCGAAAATCCAACACCTGTTTTGAATCCGGCGGGGGGCTTCTTGAAAGATGCAAAAGGTGGCATTTTAACAACAAAATTACCAGTTAAAAATTTAAAAAAATTAGCAAATGGTAATGGGCTTTACCTCGATTTAAAAGTAGACGATAGCGATGTCCTATTGCTTGCCAAAGAATTCAGTAATCAATCGAATGTAAAAAAGGATGAGTCCAAAATGGGGGCTAAAAAATGGCAGGACCAAGGTTATTTACTTGTACTTATTGCATTGCCCTTTATCTCTCTTTTATTTCGAAGAGGCATTTTGTTGTCGCTGATATTTATTCCACACATTTGTTTTGGAAGCCTTTTTGAATCCAACGATGAAAAAGCTGAAGCCTTGTTTCAGGAAAATAATTATGAGGAAGCTAAAAATTTATTTGAAAATCCGGACTGGAAAGCTTGTGCTCATTATAAGTTAGAAGAATATGAAGCGGCTTCCGCACTATTTAAAGAAAATGATTCGGTAGATGGATTATATAATTATGGAACGGCACGAGCAAAATTAGGGGATTTTGAAGAAGCACTCAACGCCTATTCAAAGGTTCTTGAAATGGATCCTGAGCATGAAGATGCTCTTTTCAATAAGAAATTAATTGAGGAACAAAAATCTAAAGACGAAAAGTCGAATCAAGATAATCAAGACAAAAAAGAGACAAATAAAGAGAACGACCCGGACCAATCGGAACAAAACAAACCAGATCAAGAAAATCAAAAGAAAAGCGATAATCAAGATAACCCCAAAGATAAAAATAATCAAAAAGACCAAGAAGATGAAGATAAACAAAATCCTGATAAAGATCAGCAAAAGAATGAAGAAAATGATGATAATGAGCAAAAAGATGATCTAGAAGAGCCTGAAAGTAACGATCAGGAAAACAAAGAGGCTTGTGAAGCCAAAGAAGATACTCAGAAAAAGATGGATGATCGGCTGCTTGATCGCATCAAAGATGATCCCGGTGGATTACTACGACGTAAATTTCTGCAACAATATCGGAGACAATAACAAAGATATGAAAGATGCAGATAAACAGACTATTTATTAACATGTGAGATTTTTAACAGGATATGCAGGATCGCTGTCGCGCATACGCATTAAGCTAAGGAGTAAGTTGCTTAAACAAAGTATTTTAGGATAATTATAAAGCAGGCCTACAGCCTGCATTTTATACAATATCATACCTAGGGCGATGCCCTAGGCTATTAAAAACCAGGCCTTCAGCCTGGAAGACGATTTTTCAGGGCAAAGCCCTGGCTTATAATAGCCTAGGGCAACGCCCTAGGTATCAGTGCGTTACGATCGCAGGCTGAAGGCCTGCTTT
>JBBSJT010000058.1:0-14548 GCA_038257035.1 Chlamydiia bacterium | reverse complement strand
CCATTCTTCTTTGTAAGGCTTCGTATCGATCCAGCTGTTGCATCAGGTCCTATTGTGACGGCTTTTAATGATTTATTGTCCACATTGATGTTTTTCTTTGTTGCTTGGATCGTTACGCTTTTATTTACTTTATAAACTAAAGACTGGTGCTGCAGGAAGAGAAAACTTTTGAATTTTTTACCAGTGAGGCAGTGAGAGCAAAATGAGGACAGTGAGAGGTTTAGAACTCAGAGCCCCTCACTGTCCTCATGTTGCTCTCACTGCCTCACTGGTAAAAAAATCTTATTGCAATGTCTTCTGAGGGATCAGCGTAAAATTTCAGGTTGAAGTAGAATCGGTATATGCTTTATAAGGCGATTATGGAACCGATACTCTACTTTAAAGTTCAAAAGAGAAATTTTGTCGAATATGTACGTGTCGTTTTCAAATATTACAAAAAAATTTCGTTTGCAAAAGTAGATTTTTCGCTATTGCTACTTTATCTATTTCAAAATCCATTTAGGATAGCTAAAAATTTCCTATTAGAACGAGGGGAAAAAGAAGTTTATCTTTATGGTGAAACACCCCTGACAACCATGGATCAAATAGCCATAGATTGCACTATAAAAAAACAAGATACAGTCTTTGAATTGGGCTGTGGACGTGGCAGGTGTTGTTTTTGGCTCAATGCTTTTGTTGGTTGCCAAGTTGTCGGTATTGAGTATGTTCCTCTCTTCATCGAGCGCGCTAATAAAATAAAAAATTTATTTAATGTTCAAGGTTTGGAATTTAGAGATGCTGATATGTTGGAAACAAGTTTTGAAGGGGTAACTTTTTTTTATTTGTATGGCACATGTTATGATACCGAATTCATCGAAAAATTAATCGAGAAGTTTCAAAAATGTCCTGCCGGCACAAAAATTGTAACTGTAAGTTATGCCCTTAACGATTATTGTGACGACCCTATTTTTACCCTGGTCAAACAATTTCCAGCTGTATTCACTTGGGGAGAGGCCGATGTTTACCTCCAAATCTTAAATTAATAGACATTTTTTTTTATAAACTATATACCATGATTGAGTTGATTACTGGTTTTCAGGGCAACGCCCTGGTTTATAAAAGCCTAGGGCAGCGCCCTAGGTATATTATAAAAAAAATGGCAGGCTGTAGGCCTGCGTTATAACTATATAAAGCAATTTATGGGAATAACGCAGGCCTACAGCCTGCATATTTAGCAATATCGTACCTAGGGCGTTGCCCTAGGCTTTTATAAACCAGGGCTTTGCCCTGATAATTCAGACTGAATTTATAAGGGCATATTATGTGTTTTTCAGCGACTGCAAGTTTTACGGCATCAGGGGTTCTTATCATACAAGGAGTAGCTACGCTTCAACTTGTTAAACAAAAAAAATCTTATTTTTTGTTTGCCCTCATTCCCTTTTTTTTCGCGATCCAACAATTTTCTGAAGGAATAATCTGGACCAAATTTAATCAAGGATTGCCCATTGAAGGGTTTGCCTCAGTTGCAGCATTTATTTTTTTAATGTTTGCTTTTCTAATCTGGCCAATTATGATTCCACTTACTTTGTGGTTTGCAGAAGATGTAAAGTGGAGAAAAAGAGTGTTGCTTTTGTTGACTGTCGGAGGGGTTCTTTGGCTTTTATATCTTCTTGTGTCGGTTCCACATTACAATGTATCTATTCAAAACCGAGAAAATAGCATTGGCTATAGTATTGACTTTTTCACGGAACCTGCCATCTCTATCATGAGGGCAGTTTACCTTGGCTTGCTGCTGATCCCTATTTTTTTCTCAAGCCTTCGCTACATGTGGGTTTTTGGTATGACAACGCTTGTATCGGCAATGATTGCTTATTATTTTTATGAAACGACGTTTACTTCTGTTTGGTGCTTTTTAGCCGCCATGTTAAGCATGGTTTTATATGGCATTTTAAAAGCTAACATCAGATGCGAACACAACTGCCATAACTAAGATTCTTAGAAAATATTGTGGGGTCAGGCTTTACAATATGACAGTTTTTTTTCATAAAGATATAAAAATTAACGAAAACTGTAATATTGTAAAGCCTGACCCTAAAAATTGAGAGATGTACAACTTTATTTTTTTGTGTCGTTCTCATTTTCTTCGCCTGTATAACGAATATCTTCGGCAATACCTTTTTCTTTATCTTTTAAATAATCATCATAGTATTCATATTTTGAAGGGTTTTTATCGTGATAATCACGAGCCAATTTACATTTTGCGCAACCGGCTTCTTCTGCAATTGCAATTGAAACAAATAATGTAAATAATACAGTTAAAATTTTCATACCGCCTCCGTTAATTAAACTAAATTTCACATTAAAATAATTTTAATTTATCTTCAATAGAATTAAATCTGGCGGTTGACGAGGGAGTTTGTCAAAATTTCAAGCATTTTTGTGTTGAAGGGGAGGGTTTTAAGTGATTCTAAAGCTTTGTTAGTTAACGATTTAGCGAGCTTCTTAGACTCTTCAAGACCCATCAAGGAAACATAAGTTGTTTTGCCGTTGATTAAATCAGAAGCGACTTCACGGCCATGCTTTTCCTTACTTTGAGTCACGTCTAAAATATCATCAATGATCTGAAAAGCAAGGCCTATATCAAGACCAAATTGTCTTAAAAGATTCTTCTGTTCAGTTGTAGCTTTTCCTATGATCGCACCAAACTCCATGGAGGCAGCGATGAGCATGCCTGTTTTATTAAGGTGCGTTTGCTGTAGTCTCGTTAAATCCACTTTTGTGGCCATAATATCCATTACCTGACCTGCAATCATTCCATCACCACCGCTGCTTTTTGCAAGAACAGAAATAAGCTGCAGTTTTTGATCAGCATTTAGATGTTTAGCATTCACTAAAACTTCAAAAGCATAGGTCAAAAGATAATCGCCAGCTAAAACAGCAATTCCTTCAGGAAAGGCCTTATGAAGCGAGGGTTTACCTCTTCGGAAATCATCATCGTCCATGCAGGGCAAATCATCATGAATAAGAGAATAAGTATGAATCATTTCAAGAGCGCAACCGGAAGCAACGGATTGTTCAGAAGGAATACCTAACATTTCAGCTGTAAGAATAGCAAGAAGAGGTCGAAGCCGTTTTCCGCCAGCTAAAAGTGAGTATCTCGCCGCTATGAAAATTTCATTGTAAGGTTTATCGGTTAGAGGAATTAACTCACTACAAGTTTTTTCAATAAATGTTGCTATTTTTTTGAAATGATCTTGACAGTCCATAGATTATTTAAACACTCGCATCTATAGTAACATCTACAGCATAGGCCGGATTTTGACCAATGCTAATGTAATCCCAACCTTTTTTAGTAATGTCTTCAGGGTGATATTGATTGCGACCGTCAAAAAATGCATTGCCTTTCATCACTTTTTTCAGAGCCGGAAAATCTAAGAATCGAAATTGTTTCCATTCTGTAACTAAAACAATGGCATCAGCATTTTTTGCAGCTTCCAATTCATTTTGGACAAAGTGTAGGTGAGGGGAGTAAGGAATGATTTTTTTTGCATTATCCATTGCAATCGGGTCGTACACTTTTATTTTGGCGCCTGTGCTGATTAATTGTTCGATCAGAACAAGTGCAGGCGATTCTCTCATATCGTCTGTATCAGGCTTAAAGGCAAGTCCTAAAATGGCAATTGTTTTATCTGATAAATCACCAAAATAATTTAGAATTTTGTTCCCGAGTAACATTTTTTGGCGAGCATTCACAACTTCAATAGCATTGATGATAGGCATTTCACACCCAATAGACTCTGCATACATGCGCAAGGCTCTAACATCCTTTGGAAGGCATGATCCGCCATATCCTGGACCTGCATACAAGAAATGATAACCGATGCGTTTGTCAGATCCGATGCCTTTTCGAATTTTATTGATGTCAGCGCCGCTTTTCTCACAAACTTCCGACAATTCATTCATAAAAGAAATTCTTGAGGCAAGCATGGCATTGGCAGCATATTTTGTCAATTCTGCAGAGGCTATGTCCATGATCATGAGTCTTTCGTGGCTCAACATAAATGGAGCATAAATTTCTTGCATAGGGGCAATGGCTCGTTCATTGTCAATGCCAATGATAACCCTATCAGGTTTCATAAAATCGTTAACGGCATTGCCTTCTTTTAAAAATTCAGGGTTTGAGACAACGTCAAAATCAATATCCACATTTCTTTTTTCAAGAGTTTCTTTGATGATATTAGCCACAAGATTTGCTGTTCCAACAGGAACTGTCGATTTGTTGACGATGATTCTATATCCAGGCATGTGCTTTGCAATGGTAGTTGCAACATTTTTTACATATTGCAAATTGGCGTGACCATCTTCAGAAATTGGTGTATCGACGCAAATAAAGCAAACAAGACAAGATTGGAGCGATTCTTCATACTCGGTTGTGAATTTAAGTCTTTCAGCTTTGATATTACGTTTGACAATCTCTTCAAGGCCAGGCTCATAAATAGGAATGATGCCTTGATTCAGTTTCTCGATTTTAGATTCGTTAATATCAAGACAAATCACATGATGGCCCATTTCTGCCATGCAGGTGCCCGTGACCAAACCCACATATCCTGTACCGATAACTAAAATATTCATCTAAAAACTCTCATTAAAAGTTAAAGACGAATCATAGCTGAATTTATCGATAAACTCAAGTTTGAATTTTTGAAGGTACAAGCTTTAAGTCAAAAATACTTTTGTTACCTAAAGTGAAAATTTTCTGATTTTTTTTGCAATAGGCCTATTAAACAAAATCCCTTGCATCGTTATGAAAAGTACTGTTATAAAAATTTTTTTAAATACTTAAATTTTTTTGGTGTAAAAATGGAAGTTGAAGCAGGTGATTGTTTTCCTTTTGGTGCAACTGTAAAAGAAAGTGGCGTTAATTTTGCCGTATATGGAAAAGACATTCAAGAACTTACCCTCCTTTTATTCCATGAAAAAGCTCAAGAAGCAAACAAAGAATTACCTTTTTCAACTCTTACTTTCAATCCGGATGTGAATAAAACCGGGGATGTTTGGCATATCTTTGTTAAAGATCTACCTTTAAATTTTGGATATAACTACAAAGTGGTCAACAAAGATGGAAGTTTTGCATCTGTTTTAGATCCCTATGCAAAATTAATTATAAGTGAGCCCTTATGGCAAAATGAATCTAGGCAAGATTTTAAATATAATCCTATTGGAAAAGTGGTAGCACATCAATTTGATTGGCAAGGAGATAAACCCCTCAATCTTGCTAAAAATGATTTAATTATTTATGAAATGCATGTCAGAGGGTTCACTAAGCATTTTTCTAGTAATGTAAGTGCTAAAGGAACCTTTCAAGGCATCATCGAAAAAATTCCCTATTTGAAAGATCTTGGAATTAACGCGATAGAACTTATGCCGATACAAGAATTTTGTGAAGAAGATGTGACCCAATTTAATCCTGAAACCGGAAAAAAAAATCATAACTATTTTGGTTATTCTACAGTTAATTTTTTTAGTTTAATGAATCGTTATTCAAGTAAATCTGAAGGTGATCAAGCATTAACTGAATTTAAAAATTTAGTGAAAGAATTGCACAAAAATGGCATCGAAATCATTCTTGACATGGTCTTGAACCACACTTCTGAAGGGAATGAAAAAGGACCAGTACAATCTTATAAAGCATTTAACCCCCTTGCTTATTATCATTTAGGCCCAAATAATACCTACCAAAATTATTCTGGTTGCGGAAATACTTTTAAATGCAATCATCCTGTTTCGTTGGAATTATTAATGAGTGCCATGCGTTACTATGTTTTAGAATGCCACATTGATGGCTTTCGTTTTGACTTGGCATCCATTTTTTCAAGAGGACTTGATGGTGGACCCATCGAAAGACCTCCTTTATTAGAATTTATATCCGAAGATCCTATTTTATCTCATGTTAAGCTCATTGCAGAACCATGGGATGCCGTCGGGCTTTATCAAGTGGGATATTTTGCCGCTTTAAATCCTCATTGGTCTGAATGGAATGGAAAATACCAATCAGCTATTAGGAATTTTATAAAAGGCACAAAAGGATCTAAAAAAAGCTTTTCAGAAGCGATTTCAGGCAATTTTAATATATATCCCAATATCCCAACATCAAGCGTTAATTACATTGTAACACATGATGGTTTTAACTTAGCTGATTTAGTCAGTTATAATGAAAAACATAATTTAAATAATGGTGAAAACAACAAAGATGGCCTAGATAATAACGAAAGTTGGAATTGTGGTGTTGAAGGGGAAACAGAAGATAAAAACATACTAAATCTAAGAAAAAAACAAATGCGCAATTTTCTATTAGCCCTGATGGTTACTCCAGGGATCCCCATGCTGTTTATGGGGGATGAATATGGACACACCAAAAAAGGTAATAATAATTCGTGGACCCAAGATAATGAAATAAATTGGTTTTTATGGGATAAAATCCAAGAAAACCAAGACTTTTTTAATTTTTATCGTTTTCTAATTCATTTTAAAGCCAAAAATCCTCTTTTAAAACCTGAAAAACATTTAAAAGAAAATCATATTTCATGGCATGGATTAGTGCCAAATCAACCTAAATGGGAGGAAAAAGATCATTTTGTTGCCTTTACACTGAATTCTGAAAAACAAAAAAATGAGCCTGTTTTTTATATTGCTTTTAATGCCTCAAATGAAGATCGGGATGTAGTTCTTCCACCTTGCCAGGATAATAAAAATTGGCATCAAGTGATTGTAACCGGTAATAAATCACCGGAAGATTTCTTTGAAGATGGGAAAGAAGTAAAAGTAGAGAATAATCTCTTTAAAATAGCCCCTTACAGCAGTATCCTTTTAAAAGCCTTTTAAATATACTGGTTCTACTTCAATTTGAAAATTTAGATCATTACAATCTATATCATTTTTTGATTTTTTACAGGATATGCAGGATCGCTAAAGCGCATACGCATTAAGCTAAGGCTTCAAATTGCTTAAATAAAAGATCTTAAGATTGATTATAATGCAGGCCTACAGCCTGCGTGGTTATTCCTCACCATACCTAGGGCGGTGCCCTAGGCTTTTATAACTCAGGCCTTCAGCCTTAAAAGACGATTTTTCAGGGCAAAGCCCTGGTTTTTGACAGCCTAGGGCAATGCCTAGAGGTTCAAGGTGTTGTGGTCGCAGGCTGTAGGCCTGCTTTATAATTACTCTTCTTAGTTTAATGCATATGCGCTAAAGCGACTTTGTCGCGTAGCGATCCTGCATATCCTGTAAAAAATCGAAGATGTTATAATAAGTAGTTTTATGAACATTGCAAATTTTCACTTCCAAGTAGCATCAGTATATATTTGCATTTAAGGATTTGTCTTAGCTGTTTTTCAATTTATCCATAATGTACTCCAAATTGGATTAACTTTCTTTTAAGTGGTGGAGGTGAGCAAAGCAAAAGGCATGACTTTAAACAAATCTTGAAGTGGGATTTTCTGTTCAGAAAATACATGAATTTCATTGGTAAAAATATTCTTAAAAGGCAATCCAACCATTTCCATTGGAATTGTTAAAAAATGTGAATTCCAAAAATTTTCATCTTTATATTTATTAAAAGATTCCATGAAAAATGAAAAGAATTTAGCTGCAAAAATCAAACAGATTCTATTTTCAAATAGGCGTGCAAAGGCAATACAATGTTCAGGGGTTTTCCCTTGTACATTTAAAGGAATGTAATTACCCAATGAAAATAGCTCTTTTTCTTTATTTCTGAATTCTAAAGTTTTTTTTGTAATAAACAACTTAATCATGCCATCTTCTGGATTATCTAAAAATGCTTGCAAATTTTCATTTTCTAAACGATCTATCATTTTATTTCTTTTAATAAAATCAACTGGACGTCTGTTATCAGGATCAACTAAGCTAAAATCCCAAATTTCATTACCCTGGTAAATATCAGGAATGCCTGGCGATGTTAGCTTAATCAAAACTTGAGAAAGAGAGTTTAACATCCCCATATTTTGAATAAAATCCTTTAAAGGGGTGAATTTATTTAAAAAATCTTTATTGTTTAAAATATTTTTAATAAATAATTGAATGTTATTGCTATACTCTTCATCCGGATTTATCCAGCTTTCATGAATTTTTGATTCTTTAATAGATTTAGCAATATAATTCTGTATACGCCCAATATAAGTTTCATCTATTCCCTCAAATGGCCAAGTACCAATAAGTGTTTCGTAAATAAAATATTCTTCATTTTTATCTGGAATTAAATAATTTTCAGTTTGAATCTTGAGAGGTTCATTAACCCGATTCCAATCCCATAAACCCTGTTTCCATTGATCAGGTATTTCAGATAATGCATTCATTCTTGCTCGGACGTCTTCGCTTCGTTTTGTATCATGTGTGGTAGATGCTAAAAGAGAACTTGGATAAAATTCGAACTTATCTAAGTTTTTTTTATGAAAGGTTTCAGACGACATTCCAAAAGAGTCCATCTCACTCCCTACTTCATTAACAGATGCCAATGGAAAATACCGATAAAATGCGGTATCTTCTACACCCTTTGCCATGACCGGACTTGTGATCTGTTGAAAGTGCATAACAAAGTCATTACATTTTTCTAAGTAATCTTTATCATTGCTTATCCGTTCTAAAAGAAAAAGGTTTTGTATGAAGGTATAAATTGCTGGGTCAATGCTTTTATCGAAACGTTTCGCATTTGCAATTGCTGCTACAATGTATCGAGAGTCTTCTTTAGTTATTTCACCCTTTGAAGCATTTATGTAACTGCGGTAAACGGGAAAATAAACAAGGATTTCGCCTAAAGCTTTTTTTAAATTTTCATAGGAAAAATCGCAAGAATGGCGATGATTATTTGTGATATGATTTAACTTTCGTGTTAATAAATTGAGTTCACTTGCTAACGAAGTAAGAATTATAAAGCGTTTGGCATCATGCTTGACGCGGCTTGGCAAGGTGTTAATTTCTGTAAATTCTTTATATAAGTTTAAAAAAGATGATTTATTATCGCTGTAAATAAAAAGCTGATTTAAACTATTTAAAAAATCATAACCCACCGTGCCGTTAACAGGCCACGATTTTCTTAACACCTCGTTGCCTAATAAAATTTTTTCGACAATTAAATAAGAAATATTTGTTTCTTTTAACTTATGAAGATATTTTTCCGGCTCATAGAGTCCATCTATATGATCCACACGAAGACCTTGTATAAAACCTTTCTTAATAAAATCTAAAATTAAATGGTGAGTTTCTTCAAACACTTTTTCTTTTTCCATACGTATGGCAGCATATTCAACAATATCAAAAAATCTTCGATAATTAATTTCATCATTTGCTACTTTCCAGTAAAATAAACGATAATGCTGCGATTTCAAAAATTTTTCTAAATCATTAAAGCTCGCAGGATTTCCTTTAATGCCATTTAATGTGTTCAAGTGGCTTGTAAGAATGTCAAGCATCTTAGGGCATCTTTTAAACAAGTGATCTGATTTTTCAATGAATTGCTCAGCATGCAATATGGATTTGAACTCTTGTAAATAGGGGTTTGAAGGCTCGAACACCTTATTAAATTCCTCTAAAAGTGGGTCTAGCACTAAATGTGCTGTTTTTGGATCCGTAGGAATTAAAAAAGTATAAAGCTGAATAAAAAATTCACCATCCTGAAACACAAGCTTAATTTTTTGATTTTCAAGAAAATTACCAAAAGGTTCATCTAGTAGTGGCAAATAAATTTTTTCATGGAATGCATCTTTTAATGGGTGCCAATCGATATCAAAAAAGGCTGCATATGAGGATTTTTTTCCATTTTTAAGTACATCTCGCCACCACTTATTCTCAAGATTCCCAATGTAGATGTGATTTGGAACAATATCTAAAAGAAGCGACAAGTTTGATTCATGTAATTTTTTTATGAATGTTTCAAACTCTTCATAACTTCCAAGTTCCGGATTTAATTTACCATGATCCACGACATCATACCCATGTGTACTTTTTTCTTTTGCTGTAAGAATAGGGGATGAATAAAGATGGCTAACCCCTAATTTTTTTAAATAAGGAATAATTTCTTCGGCATCCTTAAAATTAAATTCTTTATTCAATTGAATTCTGTAAGTCGCTACAAGTTCATGATTCAAAATATTCTCACATTTTAAAGTTTAATTTAGCATAAATACGTAAATACTCTGCAACACTCCAGGCTTGTGCAAAACAGCCTTTAGCATGGAATGGATCTTCTGCATCAAATATTTCACTTATTGTTCCAATGCAATCTTCATAAATATGACTATCAAGCGGCATTAATATTTTTTTAGCTTCTTCAATATCCGGATATACTTTTAGCCAAGCATCAATAAAAGAACCTATTAGCCATGGCCATATTGTCCCTTGATGATAAGCTGAGTCGCGATTCAATAGATTACCTTCATATAGAGCTTTATAATCGATATGATTTGCTGAAAGAGTCCTGAGGCCTTTTGGCTTGACAAGTTCTTTTTTTACAATATCAATGACACTTTTCCAATGGGCAGGGTCTAGAACTGGATATTTTAAAGAAATGGCAAAAATTTGATTCGGTCTTAAAGAGGAGTCTTTAATACCATCAGAGATAACATCATACAAATACCCTTCTTTTTCATTCCAAAAAACTTCATTGAAAGACTTATAGCACTGTTTTGCAAGATCACTTTCTGTTCCTGACCATTCATCCAAAAGTCGTAAGGCGTTGTACCAAAGAGCGTTGATTTCAACGGCTTTTCCTCTTCTAGGAGTGACAACCCAGTCATCGACCTTTGCATCCATCCATGTGAGTTGATAATGATCTTCACCCTGAATCAATAAACCATCAACATCAGCTTTTATACCAAATAAAGTGCCTTTAATATGGCTTTCAATAATAACTTTAAATTTTGGCAACATAAAATCTAGGAAATCTCTGTCTCCTGTTAGGGTGATATAACGATCAACAGCATGAAAAAACCATAATGTGGCATCCGCAGTATGATAAAGGCCTAAATTTTCACCATCAGGGAACATATTAGGGATAAGACCTTTATGAATATATAAAGCAAATGTACGAAGTATAGACTTTGCAATATGGGGTCTGCCTGTCGTGAGTGTCAGACCTTCCAATGAAATCATAGTGTCTCTGCCCCAATCTGTAAACCAAGGATAGCCTGCAATGACAGAACAAACGTTTTCTCCCATCGCTGTTAGTTTGACAATATCCAATTCTCTACTTTTTGGTGTAATAATGAATTGGTCTGCTGCAATAATGAGTCTTGCGGCTGTTTTTGAAAATGAAAGGGGTTCAGCTTCTTTTAAAATAGATTTAATTCTTTGTTTTTCAGCAGTTTTCGCCTCTTTTGCTGACATTGCTTTTGCTGTAGTCCAATCTTCTGTAGAGGCAATAAAAGTCATATTTTCACGGATATTTAAAGGTGCTAAAAAAAATCCCGGGCTCGTCAAGGAACCTACAGATTCATAACCGCGTTTTTCCTCTATTTCATAATAAATATTTTCAACTATTTGCAAATCTATTGTAAAAACTGAATGAGTATTTATAAGTTTTAAACCAGGAAAAGGCAGCTTTAAAATTTCGATTCCTTGCATATCTGTATGAATTTCATAGTTATTTTCTAACTCTGTATAAACATCATTTTCAGTAGTTCTGTATTGAAGGAAAGGGCGCATTTTAAGCGAAACAATCTCTGTTGACTCAATTAATTCGTATTCGATGTATGTCGTATTTTGACTATGAGCCATCCATATGCGTTTTTCTAGAATGGTATTTTCAAATTGATATCTCCATATAGGCATATTTTCTTCAAGTCTAAATTCGCATTTTAAAGCTAAAGTATCTAGCGGCTTATTTTTAAAAGATAATTGTGATATTGGAAATTCTTGTTCTGCAATGATGATGGAATCGGCAATGTAATTTAACATGACGGTCCTACCAAAAGGATTTTTTAAGGCACTTGTTAGATAAGAGTGGTACTTCCGTGTCGGTGTCCCACTTAAAGTGCCACAAGAATACCCCCCAAGACCGTTAGTAAAAAGCCATTCATGATAGAGTAAATAGGCATCATCATTTGGGACATTGCATAAATCATCATTTTTTTTCATTTCTTAGCCTTCAATTCATTTTTAACCATGATTTCTTTGGCTGTTAATTTTTTAGTCGCAAGTATTAAAGCTGTATGACCGGGAATTTCCCATGTAGATGTTGCAAGAGGTACAATGCCTTCACCCCCATATTCAACTGAATGAGTCGATAGCAAAATTATCCATTTAAAATCATCACCTGCTACTAATAAAGGCTCCGGTGCAGGTATCAATTGCTGATCTATCCCAAAATTTATGAGAATTAATCTATCATTATGATTATCACCGAAATAACGGATTAAAAATGAATCAGCTCCTAAAACTGCTCCATCCATTCTTATTGTTTGCATATTTTGAAAAATTTCATCATTTTTCCTAAGGGAAATTAAATCTTGATAAAATTTGTAATGAGCTTTATTTTTTATCCTTTCAGTAAAATTAAGCTTGCAATCTGTAAATGTAACCGGATTAGAAGGATCAGCAATTTTTTTAGCAGCTAGCTTATCTTTTAAACTTGCAAACTGTGTTAAAAATTCTTTTCTACCTTTGTGAACCATTTTATTAATGGATTCAGCATGATCTGCAAAATAATAAAAAGGTGCGGAAGAACCAAATTCCTGACCTTGAAAAATCAGGGGAGTATTGGGTGAAAAAAACATGAGTGCCGTCATGGCTCTATAAATTCCAGGATCCGTGATTTGATAGATTCTTTTACCTGTTCCTGTATTTGCAATCTGATCATGATTTTCTGTAAAAATTATAAAGCATGAAGGAGTAAAATCCAAAGTGGAAGAGCCTCTTATCTTTTTTTGCCAATAATAATATTGGCCTTGATAGAGAAATCCATACTTAAAAGAAGAAATAAATTCCTGAGGGGAGCCTAAATAATCTTTGTAATAAGCTTCCTTTTTACCTTTTAAGCGCACAAGGGCAGTATGATGGAAATCATCGTTCCAAACAGCATCAAAACCATAGCCACTTTCTTCTAAAGGTTTTAAAAGCTTATTGTTTTGTGTTTCATCTTCACCAATGACAATTTTATTTTTTTTAGGATTGGAATTTTTTACAGCTTTTGAAAGAGCCGCTAAGATATGTTCTTCTGTTTCACAAAAAAATGCGGGTGTTGCATCGATTCTTAAGCCATCAAAATGAAATTCTTCAACCCAGTATTTGGCATTCGTAATAAAAAATTCAGAGACAGATGGGTGATCAAAATTGATTGCAGCGCCCCAGTCCGTTTTTTTTTTCTGGTTAAAATAATCTTTGCTGAATTGATCTATGAAATTACCTTCCGGTCCAAAATGATTATAAACCACATCTAAAATAATGCCCATGCCAAGCTTATGACATTCATCGATAAAAGATTTAAGCTCTTCGGGTGTTCCATATTTGTTATAAGGAGCAAATAAATTAATTCCATCATAACCCCAACCAAAGCTTCCCGGGAATTGATGAATAGGCATTAATTCTATTAAAGTAATTCCTATTTTTGCCAATTCCGGTAATTCCTTTTTTGCTGCGTTATAAGTGCCGTCTTGTGTAAAAGTTCCGATATGCATTTCATACATAATTTGATTAATCAATGAAGTTCCAGGCCATTTTTTTTCTTGTGCAGACCATGCATAATAGGGGTTAACAACACAAGATGGCCCTTCAACTCCATAGGGTTGAAATCTAGATGCAGGATCAGAATAATTGTTTAAGGAATTATCTAATTGATAGCGGTATAAAGTGCCGGGTTCCACTTGAGGAACAAAAAGTGAAAAATAACCGGAGTCTTCCTTTTCAAGAATTTGTTTATCGACCAATTGATCATTTTTTTCAAAAACAATATTGACTTTTTTATGATTTGGGGCCCAAACTCTGAAATGTACACCCTTTCCTTCTATAACCTCAGCACCTATTGGATATTTACGCGTAATTTTCATGAAGTCCTTGAAAGTTAAAGCTTTTAGAATATTTAAGATTTTAAGTTTTGATTAAAAGACAAAATCACAAGAAAAACTTTTAAGTTACAAGAAAGAAATTAGTACATCAAGGGTATCACATTTAAATAGCAAAAAATAAATATATTCTCAAATATTAAAGAGAGAAAGGGATGAAAACATTATTAGAAAGGTATCGTGAAGTTGTAGGCGATGAAATTATTGAAAAACTTCAAAAAATATCAAAAAATCTAAACATTTCAATTCTGCATATTAATTCTTCAAAGGAAGGTGGTGGAGTTGCCGAAATATTAAGAATGATGGCAACATTAAGCGAGGAATTAGGTGGAATAAAGACTGATTGGGAGGTAATGGAGGGCAATCCATCTTTTTTTGATTGCACAAAACAATTTCATAATAGCATACAAGATTCAAATGTCGGTATTCCAGATGAAAAACTATTAAAAATATACGAAGAGGTAAATCAGCAAAATGCAGAAAAGCTAAAAGCAAAAATT
>JBBSJT010000057.1:0-14655 GCA_038257035.1 Chlamydiia bacterium | reverse complement strand
TATATCCTAGAGGTTGATATTATCCTGCCGCTTTAGCGATCCTGCCGCGAAGCGATCATGCATATCCTGTAAAAAAATCATAAGAGTTATAATTGTAAACTTCCAGCCCGGCGCATGAAATCAAATCTTTTATATCATCCCTGTTAAAGGAGGGGGTTGTGCTGGAATTGATTTATTAAGCGGGTACAGGAATTCTTATAATAGAGCATTTCTCCGATTTCATATTCGGAACCTGAAAAAGGCGCCTCATAATAACGCACATCGTCCAAAGCTAAAACAAGATTGTTTTGCGCTTTTTTATAATAATCGACCGATTTTTGAAGGCTTATCTTCGAACCATAAAAAACAGCATCCTCATAATGAAATTCGGCAATTTTTAAGAGGGCTTTTTGTCCCAACATAAACCAATATTCTGTTAAAATTTCAATATTATTTTTGGCTCGTTTATGGCGTTGAAAATGACTGTAGGTAAAGTGTTTTTTTAAATCTTGATACTCATTTAATGTATCTTTATAGGCTTTTCCAAGTTTAAAAATTGCCACCAAAGCGAAACTAACTTCATCAAGATAGCTATAATATTTAAAGGCCTCTTGTCTGTCAGCTTGAGTTCCTATGCCATTTTCAGACCAATCAGCTACTTTAAAAATAGCTTCAATTATTAAAGGAACTTCTGCCAAAAGATGCGTATTATTTTTTATATCGCCCTCATGATTTACCGAAAAATCTGAATATTCTCTTCCCCGGTCTGCAAGAGTCTTATAAAGGTTAAAAGCTTTTTCCCTATCGACACTTGTCCCTATGCCATTTTCATGACAATGAGCCACTCTATGAGTTTTCAGCCCTTTTTGTCCACCATAAGATATAAAAGCTTTTTCAAAATCGATTGGTCCATCAACCCCTTCTTCGTAACAAAACCCTAAAAAATCTTTTTGAAAATTTGGAGATAGCTTAGCATATTTAAAAGCCTCCGGCAAATTTAAGTAATCATCTGTTTTATAAATATTGATAAGAGAGCATATTCCCAAATCATTTTTCTGATCAGCTGCAAGCTTATAGTAATAAATGGCCTTGTCCATATCTTTTAAAATATCATATTCCAATCCTCTCTCAAAAATCCTACCTACATGATATTGAGCCTCTGCATGGCCTTGATTTGCTGCAAGTAAATAATAATCTAAAACTTCTTTAGAATTTCTTTTAGGGGCATACTCCAAGATCTCACCCATTTTAAATTGCGCCTCAGCATACCCTTGATCTGCAGAAAGTTTGTAATATTTAAAAATTTCTTCTTTGTTTTTTGGAAAGCCATAACTCAGACTTATGCTAAACCCAAGATCGTATTGAAGTCGTCTGTTGGCATTTGGTTGATTTAAATAAGGGAGGATCGGGCTAAATAAATCAAAGATTTCTTCGTTACGGGAATTTTGACCACACAAAATTAGATTAAACTTATCTGCTTTTTCCTCCATCTTTTTGGAATAGGAATAAAATATATCTTTCCAAACAAGGTTAATTTTATCAAGGTATTCATTTTTAAAGATAAAAAACAGTTGCTTAACATTGCTTTGCCAATAACATTTGGCTCTTTCATTAAAATAGCTCATCTTAAAAAATTGAGTACTTAGTTCAGCAGTCTTTGCAGTTCTATGGGCATCAAGACCTAGATAATCGTTACCCGATCCGTAAATAATCAATCCCCATTCAATTTCAAGATCACTCGATATCATACTGCCTCGTTTTTTTTTATTAAAATCATATTGGGATTAAGGTTTCTTGTCTTTAAAAAACCTTTAATGGTAAAATTGTGCTTTAAAGAGGAGAATCTTATGGCTAAACGTATTTTATTATTTTTACTAACAAACATCTTGGTTGTTTCCGTCATTTCATTTTTGATGTACATCCTAAATATTCAACCCTATCTTACAAAAAACGGTCTCAACATTCCTAATTTAGCGGCTATGTGTTTACTCTGGGGAATGGGAGGCGCTTTTATTTCGCTTTTAATGTCAAAGATGATGGCAAAATGGATGATGGGTGTTCGAATTATCGATCCTGAAAACTGCAATTCATCCGATCGGGCCCTTGTACACACCGTTCATGATTTGGCAAGAAAAGCAGGACTTTCCAAGATGCCGGAAGTTGGCATTTACCAATCGCAAGATATCAACGCTTTTGCAACAGGCCCATCGCGATCAAACTCTCTTGTTGCCGTTTCAAGCGGTCTTTTAAACCGCATGAATAAAGATGAGGCGGAGGGTGTGATAGGTCATGAAATTGCTCATATTGCCAATGGTGACATGGTCACTATGTGTTTACTTCAAGGTGTCATCAATGCCTTTGTGATGTTCTTAGCACGTGCAGTGGCTTTCGTAATCAGTCAAGGGTTTAAATCTAAAGATGATAAATCAGGGCCTTCCCCTTTTCTCAATTACATGTTGGTTATGGTTTTACAAACTGTTTTTATGTTGTTGGGCTCCCTCGTTGTAGCTAAATTCTCTCGTTACAGAGAATTTCGGGCAGATAATGGCGGTGCAAGACTTGCCGGACGCGATAAAATGATCAACGCACTGATAGCTTTAAAAAACAGCACAATCCCAAGCCAAGAAGATAAACCTGCATTTCAGGCACTTCAAATTTCGAATCGCTCTTCGAATTTTATGAGCCTCTTTGCCACCCATCCTCCACTGGATGAACGCATCGCGCGCCTGAGACAGTAGCCTATGAGGGATCTTTTAGCAACGTCTACGAGGGACCTTTTTACCGCGAAGGACGCGAAGGAGTGCGCTAAAGCGCGGGAAGAAACGCGAAGAAGCGCGCTATCGCGCGAAAAACAAAGGGAAGTTGTTGATCTTTGCAAAGGCTTCTAAGTTCTTTAAGCCGTTCTACATTCGTTTTATCGCGCGATAGCGCGCTTCTTCGCGTTTCTTCCCGCAGCGAAGCTGCGCTTCTTCGCGTCCTTCGCGGTAAAAAGGTCCCCCTTAGCGGTCGGCTAGAGGTGGATCGACTTACCCAATGCATTCTCGGCGGCCTCCAAAATAGCTTCGCTTAAGGTCGGGTGTGCATGCGGGGTCCTTACCAAGCTTTCAAGCGTTAAATTATTTTGAATAGCAACAACACCTTCCGCAATAATTTCAGAGGCATTAGGCCCCAAAATATGCATTCCGATTAAGCGGCCTGATTTTTTATCTGCGATCACTTTTACAAGACCATCAGTTTCCCCCATGCATCTTGCTCGTGGATTAGCTTTAAAAGAGCAGGTTCCAATTAGAATTTCCAAGTTAAAGGCTTTTGCTTGTGCTTCCGTTAAGCCAACGGAAGCCAATTCAGGGTGGGTATAGATTACATTTGGAATGGCTAAATAATTAACGCTTGTTTCTTTTTGAGCAATCAACTCAGCAACTGCCGCACCTTCTAAAGAGGCACGATGTGCAAGCATCGGGCCTTCAATCAAATCGCCGATAGCATAAATATGAGGAATTTTAGTTTGAAAACGGTTGTTAACAGGTAAAAATCCACGTATTGTAAAATCCAAGCCTATATTTTTAAGTCCTTCAGAAAAAGGGCGTCTCCCGACGGCAACTAGTACAACATCTGCCTGCATAGTCTCTTTTTCTTCCATACCTTTTAAAATCACATTGAGTGTTACTCCATCATTATTTGCTTGGCCACTTAGCACCTTTGCTCCAAGATGAAAAGTCAAATTTTGTTTTTTCAAAACGGTAAGAAACGTTCTTGAAAGTGTATCGTCCAAGCCTCCACAAATCTGATCGAGCGCCTCAATAATGACAACTTCGGTTCCAAGTCGGCTGTAAACTGAAGCAAGCTCCACACCGATGACTCCTGCACCAATGACAATCATTTTTTTAGGAATTTCAGACAAACTTAAAGCGCCGGTTGACGATAAAATTCTTTTTTCATCAAAAGGTAAAAATGGAAGGGAAACCGGCTCGGAACCTGTCGCTAGGATAATATTTTTGGCAGTAAATTCTTCTTTTTCCTCCCCTCTTACCACTTCAATTTTATGAGGGTCAACAAGGTTTGCAAAACCTACAATAAAATCCACATGTTTACTTTTAAGCGCATGTTCAACGCCTTGAACCAACCCTTCAACAATTCCTTTTTTGCGTTTCATCATCACATCAAGATCAGCTTTAAGATTTTCGTACGTTACACCATGAACATTTGCCTCATGTAAAAATGATGCGTAAATTTCAGTAGATTGTAAAAGAGCCTTGGAAGGAATACACCCAACATTAAGACATGTGCCGCCGGCTTTTTCTTTTTCGATGCAGGCTACGGATAGGCCCAATTGGGCAGCGCGTATGGCAGCTACGTAACCGCCGGGTCCCGCTCCTATCACTACAACGTCATACTCTTTCATATTTTTACCTTACATTACTTTTTTACCACGAAGATATTCGACCTCTCAGACATCCTTTTTTTACCGCGAAGAGCGCGAAGAAGCGCAGCTACGCTGCGGTAAGAGGCGCGAAGAAGCAATAAAAAACAATAAATTTTATCCTTCTTTTTACGCGCGTTAGCGCGCTTCTTCGCGCTTCTTCCCGCAGCGTAGCTGCGCTTCTTCGCGCTCTTCGCGGTAAAAAAATCCCTCAAAAACGATATACATTTTATCAAAACGCTCTTTGTGGTAATGTCTAGACCTCAAGGAGGAGGCGTGCCGGGTCCTCGAGCATATTCTTCATTGTGACCAAGAAGGAAACTGCTTCCTTTCCATCGATGATTCGATGATCGTAACTTAAAGCCAAGTACATCATGGGTCTGATTACAATTTGATCATCGACAACAACGGCACGTTTTTCAATTTTATGCATTCCTAAAATAGCGCTTTGAGGAAGATTAAGTATGGGTGTTGACATAAGCGATCCATAAACTCCGCCGTTTGTGATTGTAAATCCACCCCCTGTTAAATCATCAACAGTTAACCCTCCGGTACGCGCTTTTTTAGCATAACTTTCTATGGCAGATTCAATTCCTGAAAATGATAAATGATTGCAATCGCGTACGACAGGAACTACCAACCCTCGATCCGTTCCGACAGCAATCCCGATATCATAATATTCGCGATGAATAATCTCATCGCCTTCAATATAGGAATTAGCACCGGGATATGCTTCTAAAGCAACAACTGCAGCCTTTACAAAAAAGGACATAAAACCAAGTTTTACGCCATGTGCTTTTGTAAAAGCCTCTTTATAATGATCTCTCAACAACATAATTTGCGTCATATCCACTTCATTAAATGTTGTTAGCATCGCTGCCTGTTTTTGAGCTTCGACTAATCGTGCAGCAATCACCTGACGAATTTTACTCATTTTCGTTCTGGTTTCTTCTCTTTTTCCGCTCTTTACAGGCTCTTTACCTTGATTTAGTGTGTCAGGCATTTCAGCGGGAATGGGGGCCTTATTATCTGTAGATTTTATAGCGTCTTCAATTGAAACCCTTACAGGTTGCTGATTGGTACTTGAAGTGCTTTTTTGAAGCTCGGGTTTTATTTCCGGTTTTACTTCCGGCTGTTTCACTTCTTGTTTCACCTCTGGTTTTATCTCGGGTTTTTCAACTGTAGCTTCAACTTTGACATCGGTCTCAATAAAACCAATCACTTGACCGATTGTGACGGTATCTCCGACCTTTACATTAAGCGTCAAACCACCAGCTTGTGGAGCAAAAAGCATTTGGTTAAGCTTATCTGTCTCAAGTTCCAAAATTTCAGCATCTGCTGTTACGACAGTTCCATTTGGTTTTAATAGCGCACTTACAGTGGCCTCTGAAATAGACTCTCCCATTGCAGGTACTTTTATATCAATTTTCATTTGTTATCCTTCATGATCGACATAATGTTTTCAAATTCTTGGCCGTGTAATGCATGTGAACCGGTTGCAGGAGATGCGCTTCTATCCCTTCCTCTATACTCTAAAGTTGATCCACTCTGTAACATTTCGGACAGAATCGGTTCAATATAAGAGTAAGCACCCATGTTTTTTGGTTCTTCTTGTACATAATAATATTTTTCTATCGTCGCATGTTTTTTTATGATCGCTTCTAACTTTTCAGAATCAATTGGATAGAGCTGCTCGATGCGGACGATTGCAGCGTCTGTAACGTTATTTTTTTTAGCCTCTTCAAGTAGATCATAATAAATGCGTCCTGAACAAAATATCAGTTTTTTTGGATTTTTAACATCATCTTCAATCAGTGTCAAGAATTGTCCATCAGTAAAATCTGTTAATCTGCTGACGCAAAGAGGATGACGCAATAATCCTTTAGGCGTAAAAACAATGAGCGGTTTTAAAGTTTTACCTAAAATATGTCTTCGAAGCATATGGAAGAGTTGTGCAGGTGTCGTTGGGTTTACGATGACGATATTATCATTACCCGCAAGAGACAAGAATCTTTCTAATCTACCTGATGAATGTTCAGGTCCTTGACCTTCAAAACCGTGAGGTAAAAACATGACAAGCGACGATTGTTGCCCCCATTTCTGCTCTGCAGAAACAATGTATTGATCGATGATCACCTGGGCACTATTGACAAAGTCGCCAAACTGCGCTTCCCAAATGTCTAAGTCCTCGATGGTCATAATATTATAGCCATATTCAAACCCTAAAACACCAAATTCAGATAGGGGTGAATTGATTAAGTCAAAGCGGCTTTGATTCTCTTTCAAATGTTGTAGCGGAAAATACTCCCCTTCTTTTACCTGATCCACCAAAAGCCCATGTCGATGGCTAAAAGTACCTCGACCACAATCTTGTCCTGAAATGCGAACGTTTGTACCCTCCCATAAAAGGGTTGCAAGTCCAAGAGTTTCAGCCATCCCCCAATCGATGTTTTTATCTTCCATCACCATCCCCAGTCGATTAGTGATCAACTGCTTCACTTTTGGATGAATATTAAATTCAGGAGGCACGATACAAAATTTATTTGCCAATTGCTGAATTAAGTCTTTAGAAACAGACGTTTTCACATTAGAATCAGCTATTTTTTTTACTTTTTCTATTTTGTCCGGTTTTGAATTTCTAATTGCATTTTGGGCATCAAGAAGTGAGGCTTTAAACTCAGATTCAAGCTTCATCGCAACTTCCTTTTCTAATGCGCCTTCCTCAATCAGTTGATCTCTGTAAATCTCTCGTACAGGTTTTTTTTGACGAATGATTTGGTATTCAAGAGGCTGTGTAAAGGCCGGCTCATCCGTTTCGTTGTGGCCATACTTCCTATAACTAATCAAATCTATAAAGACATCGAGTGAAAATTTCTGCCTAATTTCAAGAGCTAAAAGAGTGGCAAATATGGCGTTTTCGGGATCCTCTGCATTGACATGAAAAACGGGTGCCGAAAAAGTTTTAGCAATGTCAGTGCAATAAAGGGTCGATTTTAAATCTCTTGGAATGGTTGTAAAGCCTATCTGATTGTTTACAACTATGTGTAGCGTTCCTCCGGTGGAATATCCTGCCAATCTTGTAAATTGGAGTGTTTCGTAAACAACACCTTGGCCAGAAACTGCTGCATCGCCATGAATTAGAATGGGTAAAACAGCACTTTGAGAGCCTTTTTTGATCTGTCTTGCTTTGACTTGACCCAATACCACGGCATCCACAGATTCAAGATGACTTGGATTCGGAGTCAGAGCGACTTTTATTGTTTTGTCTTTAATTTTTACATCGTTTGAAAAGCCTTTATGGTACTTGACATCACCGCTTCCTTCAAAAGATTGCGGTATGTAACCCTCTTCAAATTCAGAAAATAGTTCTTTGTAGGATTTATTTAAAATATTTGCCAAAACATTTAATCGTCCGCGGTGGGGCATTCCAATAAAGAATTCTTCAACCCCAATCGCTGCACCCTTTTCAATGATGGACTCTAAAATTGGAATAAGGGTTTCTGCACCCTCAATGGAAAAACGCTTTTGACCGACATATTTTGTATGAATAAAAACTTCTAAAAGCTCCGATTGGTTCAGCTTTTTTAAGATCATCTGTTTTTCTTCAATTGTTAATTCTGGTTGTGATCGTCCCTCAACCCTATCTTGAATAAATTTTTCAAGCAGAGGATTTGATAAACCCATGTATTCAATACCGATTTTATTTGAATAAATGCTTTTTAATCGATCGACAATTTTAGAAAGAGGAGCTACTTTTTCCACTAAAATCCTATGAGTTGGGTATTCAATCTTCTCATCAAGTCCATAAGTTTTTGGGTTTAATAAACCAAATTCATCTTGAGTTATATTTACAAGAGGATTGACGCCGGCTTGTCGATGTCCATGGGTTCGATAAGCATTGATCAGTTCAGATATATTACTCGATTTTACCCTCTCAACTGCGTTTCCTGTATTATTTACTGACTTTAAGGGAATTTCCATGTCTTCAAAGTAGGATCGCCAAGACGAGTCAACACTTGCCTGATCATTGAGGAATTTGGCATACATTTCTTCTGCAATTTCTAGATTGCCTGAATTTAAAAGAAATTCATCTTTCATCGTGCTCTCTTTTTTTGAATTCAATAGTCTAATCAAGATGTACACCTTCTTACCTTTTTATAGCAACCTCCCGTTTTCACCACGAAGACTTCACCTTGAAGAAGATTCTACCGTCTTGGAAGCTTTTTTACCGCGAAGCCGTGAAGAAGATTCCACCGTCTCGGATGCTCTTTTTACCGCGAAGAGCGCGAAGAAAGACGCGAAGGCACGCGAAGAGGCGCGCTTAAAAGCGCGAAAAAAAAACTACAATAAGCGCCTAAGTTTAATCGAAGTGTGTGTAAGTATGTTCTATTCGCGCGTTAGCGCACTTCTTCGCGTGCCTTCGCGTCTTTCTTCGCGCTCTTCGCGGTAAAAAGAGCATCCAGGACGGTGGAACCTTAGTGGTGAAAAGCACAAAAAACGTATATTATTGGAAGTAAGTAGTTTAAATTAACAAAGAATTTAATGTATGGTATATAATGAATATAGCGATTAATTGATTTTTAAATACACCTTTAGAAGTAGGTTTATATGGATATAAACGATACTTTATTATCAATCCCCACGGAATTTACCAGGCAAACAATCAAAGAAGCGGCAAAAACGGCCCCCACACTCCTTAATTTATTTGAATCCACATGTCGCTCTGAACAATGGCAGGTAAAAGACACCAAACTTCTTAATTATTTATTTAAAAAAATCGATGATCTAGACAAAAAAAACCAATTTAACCAAAAACAGATTGAAAAAATCATAGAAGTAAAAACAAAAATCTATCCTTTGATAACGGATCATGAACTCATCAGTAAAAGCAACAATTTCTTTGAAAAACATTTGAATAGCGAAAATGTATAACAATACCTTGGTTTAGCAAAAGAAATTAATAATGAAGACTACACCACAGAATGCTTGAGTTACATTGAAAATATCTCGGGAATGTTAATTAATGAGGATGATCTTCTTTCGCTTTATATTACAGAAGCAAAAATCCCATTTGATGAACTTAATGACCATATTATAAATCTTTCCAAAGTTTTTAATGGAAAACTTGAAATAACCATAGCTCCAACAAGTTTATCGGATCTTGAAATAATTTTAGCAAAGTCTGGTCCCTTGGTCAAATCATTGAATTTAAAACATATTTCTAACATTAGCGATTCCACTTTAAAAAATTTTATCAAAATGTGTCCAAACCTTCGAATTCTTATTGTCCATTCGAATGAGATAACAGAAGAGGGATTGAGAAATCTTCCCGATTTATCAAAGTTAACAGCCATTGATCTAAGCGATTGTCAAGGAATAAAAGAAATTCCTGATTTAAATCTCAAATCCCTAGTTTTTTTAGATCTTTCCGGTTGTAAAAGCTTAGCAAAAATCGGCCATTTAAATTTACCGAAAGTCGTAGAGCTTGACTTGAGCGGTTGTCATCAAATGAGTGATGAACATCGCTTTGAAATTCTATCCTCAATACTAAAAAGTAACATTGAGCAGGGTATCCATCTTTTGGAAGGGTTTGCTTTCCAAAATGGCGATAAGATTTTAGATCACATTTTGGATAACCTAGAAACAAAACTACAAAAAGATGAAGTTAAACCGGAACTTTTTTTGACAATGGCAAACTACATTTTGGCAAATAAGAAAACTTTAACCAATGATTCCTTAATTGAAGATGCTGAATTTATCAGATCGGCAAATGCTATAAAAGGGAAAAAAAACCCAATTGATCTCTTTAACGAGTTAAAAAGGCTATCTCTTGAAAATGTTGCATTTAAACCGCCCTCAACGCTCATTCATGATCACAATGTCATGATTAATATGGAACGTCTAGAAAGCTTAACTTACAACTCTTCCATATCAAGAAATGAGCTACCGCCCCTTGCAACCATTGAGACCTTTGAAAAACTCATTCAAGACCTTTTTTTCAAATTTAAACAAGATTCAAATGAAAACGAGCTCGCTCTCAAAAACTTAAAAGTAACCGAAGCTAGCATAGAAGCCGGTATCCCTTATTTAAGAAATTTATTATCTTCGTTGAATGAAAAAGTTTCAGAGCCCGAATTTAAACTTAGAGCTGTTCTTAATAGCATTCTACATGAGTCTAATCAACCTATAAGAAATTTTTATTTCACAAATCAAGAATCGGCCTTGATTACTCTACTTTCCGGAATTGGTAGCTGCGGCCCTAAAAAAAATGAGGGAATTGCCACAGCTTATGAATTGATAGATACAAAATACAAATATGCCATCCGTCTTCCAAAATGGATAAGCGCTGAAGATGCTTTGCAAAAAAATGAAAGAAATGAATCTATTCAATATGTGAAAAATTTTGTTTTTGAGAAAAGTCAGGAAGCCATCTTAGAAAGCGTTAATGCAGGTGGGCTCATGTATTTGCATGCGATGCGTCTTTTTCCTTTAGATAAGAAATATTGGGAATGGGACGATGTTTCAAGTGAATTCAAATCATCCTCTGATGGAATGTCTTATGTTTTAAAAGAATCTACTGCCCTTACCTTAAGCAATATTCCAAAAATATTTGAAATCATCAATCAAACAGTTAAAGGAATGATGCAAGCCCAATTTCTTGGTGAAAATGAGTTAATGCAAGAATTAACAGGTACATCCGATATTAAGGAAAGCGTGCATCAAGCCCTCTACATTCAAAATCTTATCGGACATCTTGTAGGAGTGGCCCCTTCCCCCACCTTTGATTGGCATACAGGTCTTCTTATCGATGAACTTGTTGAAAAGGATCAGGAGGCAGTCTTGAAGGCATTTTTTAAAAGAGTCACACCAGAAACCATGGTTAAAGAATTAGCGCACACTTTAAATAACTCCTCACCTGAAATTAAAAACAGTCTCTCACAAGTATTTTCAGAAGATAAGTTCTTTAGGGATAGGAGTGCCGGCCTCTTCAATGATCTTACCGCTCTGGAACTCTTGACAACCGCCGGCTACCTCATCGCCCCGCCTAGTGACCAATGATCGCTTTGTAGCGTAGGTTTTAACCTGCGCATGTACAACGGGTTTTAACCCGTTGATTCTATGCAATTTGCTTGCAGGTTAAAACCTGCAAAAACACCGCTAAGTTAAAACCTACGCTACAAAGCGATCGTGCATTTTTTCCATGTCGTGTAAGTGTTGCTAGAAAGAGCCATGTTTAGTATGATGGCGAATCTATGAAAAGTATCATTATATTAACCTTATCCTCTTTGTTGCTTCTGACTAGCTGTACAGCGGGCAATGAAACAGACAAAAGCTGGACGGTGCATGAAATTTGCGGCCGTGATGAGCATCATGCCCTTGTTTACCGCATAAAATCGCCAAAAGAATGGAAAATTATTCATCCTGAAAAAAATGAAGATTTGAGCGATTCAAGAAAATCAATTTGTGAATTTCTTATTCAAGATCAATTGGGTGATATAAAAATCACAATCCATAATTTCACTTCAAAATCAATTGAAGAGAGAATTCCCCCTTTAAATCAAATCATGCGTTGGAAAAAGCAATTTGAAGAACTCGATCAAGAATCTGTGACAATTACCCCTCAATCTTATTCCGGTTTTACAGGTTTCTTATTTGAGGCCACAGGTATTTTAAATGGACAAATCCAAACCATGATTTGCTGGAGTATGCAAATTGCAAAAGAACATTACAGGGTATTGGAAAATGAACAAATGAAGGCTGATTATACAATTAAAATAGTTGGTTTAAAAGAGCCTGTTAAAGACAAAACAACTGAAATTATAAAATTTGCAAGAAGCTTTGAGCTCATAAATGAAATTGGATATGAAAATTAAATCTATTTATCATTTTTTGGGCGGAATTAAATTTGCCATTTTCCTGATTACAATGGCGGCTCTTTTTGTCATAACAGGCACACTGATTGAATCTAAAACCCAATCCCATAAATTTGCTGCTAAGTTTACCTATGATAGCCCTTTGTTTTTTACGCTCATCCTTGGCTTTTTTATAAATATCCTTTTTTCTGCAACAAGGCGCTTTCCTTTTAAGTTTAAACATATTCCATTTTTAATCACTCATTTGGGATTACTCATGATTTTAAGTGGGGTCATGGTTAAAAATCAGTTTGGCACACAAGGAACACTATTTATTAAAGAAGGTGCGGGAAGTGATGAAATTTTTATTGCAGATAGCTATGCAATATATGTTGAAGATGAAAAAAATCATCAAACATTTAATTTAAGGGATGATCCTTTAAAATTTAAAAATTTAAATTTTAAAGTGCTCAAACAATATCCCCACTCAAAAAAAACACTCGAGACTTGGTTTAAAGGCGATGTGTGCACAATTTTTGGGTTAAAACCCCTCCACGTTAATGACCTTGCTGCAATAAATCCAATCAGCGTTTCAGCAAAAATTGCACCTAAATACCCTGAATTTGAAATCATGGCTTTTCGTTTAAATGATGAAATAACGAACCTACAACTAGCCAGAAAAATTTATTTGAAAAATAGCATTGTTTCTATCAAGCAAAAAAATACAGATAGAGTGGAACTTGAAGCTCCCCTTTCAGCGTTGCTTGATAACAATTCTACACTAGATTTTCCGGAAAACAAATTAAAAATTAATTTTAAAGAGAGTGAAATCCTCATTTCATTAAGTGGTGAACATGCTTTGGAAGATCAAAATAGAACATCCCCCTACACTGTAACTTTAAAGCAAAAACCCACCCTTTTATTGATTCAAGATTTAGACGAAAACATTGATATTTATGTTTATGACAAAGATGGAAGAATTTATGCGGAACCTTCCCGACTCAATAGCTACATTGCCTATAATCATGGATTTCATGGCTATGGGGCACAATTTGAATTTCCACTAAATCCCTTTTCATTGCAAGAAATAGAAAATTGGCAAATGGAAACACTCAATAATCAGTTAGAAACCAGCACCATTGCACCTCTTAAACTTTTTCAGCAGGGCTGTAAAAATGAAAATTTGAACCCTGCAAGAGTTTTTATCTCTTTTTTGCATGATCAATCCTTCAAGCTGCTAAAACTTGATTGGAGTCATATTCCTAAAAAAGAATATACCTCCTGCTGTTGGATTGCGCGTCTTATCCCTCCTATAGAAAAAAAAGCGGCCCAGGGGCAAGATTGCATCCAATTGCTAAAAAGCAGTGGTTGGCCCCTCATTAATGGATTAGAGCAAAGCTTTGAAGCTGATGGAATAGAGGGTTTAACAGATGAGCTTATTGCACAAATTTATGCCCTGTCTGAACAATTGCCTGAAATAAATGCTGACAATTCTAATGCGCTATTTGAAGCGTATCTTAAACTTTATGGGATCAATAACAAGGAAATTAATCTTCAATACCCAACGAACCAGATAGAAACCGTAACAATTGAAACCCCGCTTACTCAAAGAATAGAAAAAGCAACCCCCAATAAAAAACTTGAAGACAACTTGCCCCTTGTTCATCTAGTCTTAAATCGTGAACCGATGACACTATCGTACGATAAATACGCATCAGAATTAAAATGGCCAACTTCAAATGGTCAGTATCTTCTTCGTTATCAATCAAAGGTAGAATCAATCCCTTACCGACTACGCCTTCGCAATGCAAGGCAGATTCATTACCCTGGATCAAATGCAAATTTTAGTTTCGAGGCTGACTTGATCGTTACCGATAAGAAAAATGCTACAACAAAAGAAGTAACGATCAGCATGAATAACGTTCATGAGACGTGGGATGGATATCGTTTTTATCTTTCCAACATCAGTCCGGGTGTTGAAACATCGATTCAAACCGTACAAATCGTGGTCAACCATGACCCTGCCAAATACTTTATGACCTACCCCGGGGCTATGATTTTGTCGCTCGGCATCTTTTTGCTCTTCTTTTTACCCAAACGATTTTTTAGCTAAACATGCACAAAAATCGTTAAGAGATTCAAGGGAACCGATCTACGTTTCTACATAAAATGAAACAGATTAGACCTCTACAATCTATAACATCTTCGATTTTTACAGGATTTGCAGGATCGCTTCGCTTCGCTTCGCGGCAGGATCGCTAAAGCGCATGCGCATTAAGCTAAGGAGTAAGTTGCTTAAACAAAGTATTTTAGGATAATTATAAAGCAGGCCTACAGCCTGCATTTTATACAATATCATTCCTAGGGCGATGCCCTAGGCTATTAAAAACCAGGCCTTCAGCC
>JBBSJT010000056.1:0-14871 GCA_038257035.1 Chlamydiia bacterium | reverse complement strand
TTAAGGTTGATATTATCCTGCTTATCATGCCGCGCAGCGATCGTGCATATCCTGTAAAAAATATTATTGATATGTTTTAAGTGCGTATGGCATAAGATTTTCAGATTTGAGTGATCGTGTATGTGTTAGTGGAATTCGCGGGCGGCGATGATGCCTCGGCCCTTATGCGTTGTATTAAGACCAAACTCTATGGGAGGGGCAATTCTTCCGATGTTTACCTCAATTTGACACCATCTTGCATCTAAAAAGACGGCAAAACTTGGGGACTGATGTAATACAACAAAAGCATAATAATGCTTAGTGTTCATCAATCTTGCCATATTCAAAGCTATTGCTGTAATAAAGCTTGGTATTTTATAAAGCGGGTAGTTAGAAATTATTTTTTTTTGTTCGGTAAATTTTTTTGAAAGGGTTGTCGGTAGGATTTTATTCGTGATTAGTAAGCAATGAGTGTTGGATATTTGATTTTTTCCATATTTTTGAAAAATATCGGAATGAAAATGCGAAATAAAAAATTCAGGATTTGCAAAATACTCTAAAGTCATTCCTTTTGGTACCTCCAGGAATGTGTGTGTTTGAAAAACTTTTTGCTTTTTTGTCGAAAATGGGCAGCGGGCCTTTAATATTGAAATGACGTAGCGCTTGTTAAGAGGTTTAGTTTCTACTTCGAAATTAAAATCTGATTTCCAATCTTCATTAAGATAAATGCTCGAGGGAAAAATTTTACGTAAATCAAACGCCTGCCAAAGCATGGGACTGCAAGCTGCAAAACTCCAATCTTTGCTTACAAGTGTTGAAGAAGCTAAATCCGCATGGTTCAAATGCTTAAAAATGCACAATGCTATTTCATAGGGTATGGTGGAATCTAAAATAAGAAGACATGGGCTTTTTGTTTGGATTACAGGTTCATAATAAATACTTTGACCAATGAGATTCACTATAAACACCTGAAGTATTGTTTTTAAAAGTCCTTTAGGGACACTTTTTTACCCTTTCCCTGTAGTATTGTCAACAAGAAATTATACACTTAGAACAACAGCCTTTCCCTTGTACCCCTTCTGACCCTATTTTAATTAAAATCAAATTATTTTGATGCAATTATTGCCCTGTTTGCTTACATTG
The DNA here is from genome assembly GCA_038257035.1 of Chlamydiia bacterium. Classification (GTDB taxonomy): domain Bacteria; phylum Chlamydiota; class Chlamydiia; order Chlamydiales; family Parachlamydiaceae; genus JBBSJT01. The sequence goes on along the minus strand of JBBSJT010000056.1, from coordinate 13,749 downwards.
AAAGGTTAAACCATGATTAAAGCTTGGAAGTTATATGACCAACCATTTTAAATTCTTTTCATTTCTTGTTATCCTTAACTTATCTTTTACTGCAATTTCAGCCGACACTCCTGAGGGTTATACCATCATTGAGGATTTAGCCAAAGAGCCTATTTTAACTCCATCACTTGCAAAAAGAGAAGTTTTAAAAATAAAGTTGGAAAATGGACTTGAAGCGATTTTAATTTCCGATCCTCTCGCCGATAAATCAGCTGCCATTTTAACGGTTAGTACAGGCAGCTTTGAAGATCCTGTCGACTACCCCGGTATTGCCCACTTCCTTGAACACATGCTATTTCTTGGTACAAAAAAATATCCTGAAGAATCCGGCTACCAACATTTTATTGCAGAAAATGGTGGCACAACAAATGCTTTTACCACAAACGATTTTACAGGTTATATTTTCTCCGTAAATAATCAGGCTTTTCCGGAGGCTCTCGACCGTTTTGCTGAATTTTTTAAGGAACCTCTTTTTAACCCGTCCGGTGTTTCAAGGGAACTTCAAGCAATCGATCAGGAATATGCTAAAAATGTACAGAACGATAACATCCGCAGTCTATATGTGATGAAGGAATTGACAACCCCCTCCCATCCTTTTCATCATTTTGGTATGGGAAATAGTAAAGCTCTTTCAAAAGTTTCTCAAAGTACCTTAATTGATTGGTATAAAAAAAATTACAGCGCAAATCTTATGCGATTAATGGTGTATTCCAAACTTCCATTGGATGAATTAAAAAACAATGTTGTCAAAGATTTCCAAGGAATTATTAACAAAAATGTTCCTCCTCATAAATCTTCTGCAATCCCTTTTAACATCGATGGAAATCGAGCTAAAATGGTTTATATTGAACCTATTAAAAACCTAATGAGCTTATCAATCGTTTGGAGTTTACCCTCAAAATTTGCCAATGTTTTAGACCGCCAACCGGAAAGCTATGTTTGTTATGTTCTTGGAGATGAAAGTGAAGGCAGCTTGCTTGAAGAATTGAAAAAAGAACATCTTGCGGAATCTTTGGGCTGTGCAAGTTATAAAATTGATTCTGTAAATCAAATTTTTTATATCGATATAGATTTAACAGAAAATGGTGTTAAGGATGTAAATCTTGTAATCAAAAGAGTTTTCCAAGCAATTGCAGCCTTAAAAAAAGAAGAGCTGCCAAAATATATTTTTGATGAATTGACACAGGTTCAAAAAATCAAATACCGTTATAAGAACAGAGAAGACATTTTCGAATCCTTCATGAAAGATGCAATGAAGCTGCCTTATGAAAGCATTCAAACATTCCCCGTTCAATCCTATATCGTTCAAAACTTTGATCCTGACCTCATCAAGGATTATATTCAGTACTTGAACCCAAACAATGCACAATTTTTCTTATTAGCACCCTCAACGCTGACAGGTGTTGCTACAGACAAAAAGGAGCAATGGCTAGGAGCAAAGTATGCAGTTAAAGAAATTGATAGCAATCAAATGAAGCAATGGCAAGAGGCTACAACCATACCTGAAATCACACTCCCTGCAGCAAACAGTTTTATTCCAAAAGATCTTTCAATATTAAATAAAATTGAAGCCCAAGACATTATCCCGATTCCAAAACCCGAAGTAATTTTAGATGAGCCTTTTGGGTTAATTTATTTTGCAAAAGACACTTTGTTTGGCGTGCCCGAAATCTACTTTAATTTTGATATTAAAACACCCGAGATCAAATCGGGAATATCGAAAAGTGTTGTATTGGCAGATCTTTATGTTAAAGCGTTAAAAGATGCTTTAAATAAATTGAGCTACCCTGCAACTGTTGCCGGAATTAATTTTGATATCAAGAGATCAGATAATGGAATCAATGTCACCATTAGTGGTTTTAGTGGAAATGCGAATCTTCTTTTGAAGGAAATTTCAAAAACTCTTAATCATTTGAAGGTCAGCGAAGATACATTTTTAATTTTAAAAGAGTCGCTTCTTCGCGAATATGAAAATGCTTACAAGAGTTCCCCTTTAAAAGTGGCTATTGATCAGATGAGATTTGCTCTTTATAAAAATTACACAACAGAGCCAAAAAAAGCTTTAGCGATCAAAAACATTGATTTTCAAACATTTAACGATTTTTTAACTCAACTTTTTAATCAGATTTATGTTGAAGGACTCATTTATGGCAATGCTACAGAAGAATCTGCCCTAGAAACAAAGGAAATTCTCTTAAATTCTCTTGAACTAAATCCTTACTTAAAAAGTGATCACCTTCAAAAACTTGTGATTGATTTACCTGAAAATAAAGGCCCTTATTATGTTGAAAAAAATGTGGATGTTCAAGGAAACGCCATTATTTTATTCTTGCAAAATAGCGGTTTCTCATTTCAGAAAAAAGCTGCTCAAGAAATTTTAATGCAGGCAATCGAAGGACCTTTCTTTTCAACGCTAAGAACCAAACAGCAAACAGGTTACATCGTAGGCAGTAAAAGTGAGGAAATTGAAGAAAAATTATTCAATTTATTTATCATCCAATCCAATACGCATGATCCTTACGCACTGCTTGCCAGAATTGAGCTATTCATAGAAGAATTTAATCAGGAAATCGGAGAAGTAGCCTTAAAGAAAGAAAACTTTGAAACCATTAAAAGATCTCTTATTGAAAACTTACTCAATTCTTATAATAATACAAAGTTAATGGGTGAAATGCTTAAAAAATTAGCCTTTCAATATCATGCTGATTTTAATTGGACAAATAAACTCATACAAGCCTTTGACGAGCTAACCTACGAAGAATTCGTAGAATTGAGCCATGCCTTGTTGGATAAATCAAACAAACAACGCTTCGGCATCTTAATCGATGGAGTCATTTCCGAAGACACAAAATTTCAATACATTAAACTCCAGACCGTCAAGCAACTTCGCAAATTGAGCCAATATTCAATTGGTAATTGTTGTGATTTTTATCCAAATAAAGTAAAATGATGTTTCACCTCGACTCATGTTATTTTTGTCATCGTTAAAAGAAGTCTCTTTAAAAATGATGATGAAAATAACAAGAATCCACAAAGAATAAACGCTACTTTCTGGCTGACAGTAATCCATAAAGTAGTTTTATTATTTTGGACAAAAAAGTTGAGGTTTACCTTAAGATATTATTCTTAAGCTTAACCTATATTTTTATCATGCAATTAGAACGTCGCGCCCTTTACAACTCGCTTAGGCTTAATTGGCTTTCAGACCCTACCCTAAAAGTAGAGTCTTGGCAAGTTGAGGATTACCGTAATTTAAATTTTGAAATTTTATTCGAAAGACTGGAAAAATTTCAAATCCATTTAGATAAACAGACATTTCAACTCTATGCCGAAAATGTGGACAGCCCTGAAGATCTGACAGATGAACTTCTTTTAGACACTTATTTAGAAAATGAAAACCAAGATGAAGTTTATCTTTTAGTGTTCGAATTATGGCGTCGCTTGGTTACCGATAAAAAATCTCTCTCGATTTTTCTTGATGAACTTGATCATCAAATTTATTTATACGATACCGGCCAAAGTAAAAGTTCTGAAGCCGTTCAAGATGCCTTAGAAGAATTGGCCATTATCCTTGATGAAAATATCGATAGCGGAGTTGATCCTGTATCGATCTTTGAAACAATGTCTGCATCTTGTGCTAATGATCTTGAAAGTTTCCTCTATGATTATACATCCGAGCAAATTGAAAATGAAAATTACATTTACTCCTCGGAGTTGCTTGACAACTTTAGTGACTATGTCCCTGAGGCTAAATGGTTTGAATTTTTAAGAATCCGCATACAGGCTGTCCATGACACGATCGGTGCCAATCAAGCCATTCGCAAACTTATTCATGAGTATTCAAAAGATGAAGATCTTGAATTTAACCTAGAAATCCTTAGCTTTATCGCAAAAAGTGGGGAATATGACATTTTTATCAATCTTTTGAAAAAATCGATCCCCTTACTTGAAATCGAGGATGATTTTTTTGATTTAGTTACCTTAAGTATAGAATACTTTGAAAGACTTGATCTTGATATGAAAAAACAGCAATTGGAAACTCTTTTAAATAGCCGCTCCAAGATTCATCCTGAAGCTAAATTTAAAACTGACTCTCAAGTAGCTGAATTTATAAAAATTTGCGAACACCTTTAAACCTCATTCAACGGAGATCTAATCATGAATAAACCTACATCTCGAGCTATGGCAACATCCTTACGCACATACCATCGCCCCGTAAGAGAAGGGGATACTCTACTTGAATCTTGGGACCAAGTGGTTGAACGTGTTATTTTCCATCAACGCTGGCTCTGGGAGCGTGCTTTAGGCCGTTTATTAAATGATAGAGAAGAGCATGAACTTGAGGAATTAAAGGTTTTGATTCTTGGTCGCTATGTTGCACCAGCAGGAAGAACTTTATGGCTTGGCGGAACAGAACTTAGCCGCACAAGAGAATCTAGCATGTTTAACTGTTCCTACACTCATGTTGAAACAGTTTATGATGTTGTTGATATTCTATGGCTGCTTCTTCAAGGCTGTGGTGTTGGTTTTAAACCGATCACAGGAACACTTAACGGCTTTCGTCGTCCGCTTCAAGAAATTCGTGTTATCAGATCCAACAGAACAGAAAAAGGCGGAATTCAACAAAATATTGAAACTTATTGCCCGGAAACTCAAGTTTGGACAATTAAAGTGGGCGATTCCGCAATTGCCTGGGCAAAAGCTGTTGGTAAGTTAGTGGCAGGAAAATTTCCGGCAAGAACTCTTCAACTCGATTTTTCAGAAATCAGACCGGCAGGAACAAGACTCAAAGGTTACGGATGGATTTCTTCAGGGGATGAGCAAATTGCAAAAGCTTTTAAATCGATTGCTAAAATTTTATCTGACAGAGCAGATCAGCTTTTAACACGTATGGACATTTTGGACATCGTCAATTGGCTTGGAACTATTTTATCCAGCAGAAGATCTGCTCAAATTGCATTATTTGAATATGGCGATCCTGAATGGGAAGAATTTGGAACTGCTAAAAAAGAATGGTGGACAAAGGGCAATGCACATCGCCAACAATCGAATAATAGTTTGCTCTTTCGTAAAAAACCATCCAAAGAAGAACTTGAAAACCTCTTTCAAATTATGGTTGATGCCGGCGGATCTGAACCTGGAATGATCAATGCAGCAGAAGCTGAAAGACGTGCTCCTTGGTTTAAGGGTTGTAACCCTTGCGTTGAAATTCTTCTTGGAAATAAAAGTTTTTGTAATCTGACAGAAGTAAATCTTCTTGCCTTTAAAGGGGATCGAGTAGGACTTGAGCGTGCACTCTACCTTGCAGGAAGAATGAACTACAGACAAACAATGGTTAATTTACGAGATGAAATTTTACAGGAAGCTTGGCACTTAAACAATAGCTTCTTACACCTTTGCGGAGTAGGCCTAACCGGTATACGTGCAAGACCCGATCTTACAGCCTACGATTATAAACGCATGCGCAATATCACGGTAAGTGCAGCTTACAGCATTGCAAACGAATTAAATTCTCCGTTGCCAAAGAATGTCACTTGCGTAAAACCAAGCGGCACACTTAGTAAAATCATGGGAACGGAAAAATGGGGTGAAGTACCGGAAGGCGTTCATGCACCGCTTGGCAAATACATTTTTAACAATGTGACATTTTCAAAACATGATCCATTAGTCGAGAGATTTAAAGTGGCAGGTTACTCTGTAATTGAAAAACCGTTTGAGCCGGAATCTGTACTTGTCTGTTTTCCTGTGAAATATGACAATGTTCCATTTACAAGAATGAATGTCACAAGAAAAAATGGTGTAGTAGAGGAAGTTGAAGTTAATACAGATTCTGCAATTCATCAGCTTGAATGGTATCGTCTTTTACAAGAAACATGGTGCGAGCAGAATGTGTCTAACACAATTTCGTACGATCCTTCTGAAATTCCTGCCATCATTGATTGGTTGCAAGAAAATTGGGAAACTTATGTGGGCGTTTCATTCCTCTATCGCAATGATCCGACAAAAAATGCTGAAGATTTAGGTTATGCTTATCTTCCTCAGGAAGTTGTTACAAAAACAGCTTATGATGAATATGTGGCACGCTTAAAAGAGATCGACTATAGCGGCATTGAAATGAGAGATGATGAATTGGCTGACTCCTGCGCAACCGGCGCCTGCCCTGTCCGCTAATCAATAGTTATTCAACAAATAATAAAAGGCGTTCTCCAAAAAGTGAACGCCTTTTATTTTCCCTAAAAATATGTTTTTTAACACCGAGACCACAGAGTAGCAAATGAGGGTAGGGAGAAAGACTTATCTATTATAAAAATTTGTGATTTTTTCAACGCAAAGAAGCAACATAAGGCGCAAAGACGCAAAGAAAGCGCGCTCAAGTGCGCGAAAATAAAGTAAAAAACTGTGAATAGGGCATCACCAATTTAAAATTATTTAAAAAATAATTTTTGAACTGACCATCTTTGCTTCTAGCAAAGATGGATGAGAGCGCTTGTGGATAATCTTTTTCTTCCTCTTCCTCGCGCTTTAAGCGCGCTTTCTTTGCGCCTTTGCGTCTTCTTGTTGCTTCTTTGCGTTAAAAAAATCCCACGCGATATAATGCAAAAGGCTCTGCTCACATTCACCTATCTCCTTCTCTCATTTGCTCCTCTCGTGTTCTCTGTGTTAAAAAAAAACGTAGACGCTAAGAGTCCACGCCGAAGTGGGCGAGGAGCCGATCCAGATCATCCAGATTATAATAATCAATCATAATCCTCCCCTTTTTACCCTTACCTTGAATAAAAACCTTAGTTCCTAATTTCTTTTGAATTTTTTCTGCTAATTGTTCTAAGAAAAAATCACGGCAAACATAAACAAGCTTTTTTGTTTTTGATTTTTCTGAAATACGAACAGCTGCAGCTTCTGCTTCCCGAACGCTTAAATCATCTCTTAAAATTAATTCATGCAAAAGATTTTGTTTATCGAAATTTTCCAAAGATAAAATCGCTTTTGCATGACCCATAGAAATTGCTTCTGTCATCACACTGTCTTGAATATTTTTTGGTAATGTTAGCAACCGAAGATAATTAGTCACAGTTGAACGTTTTTTTCCAACGCGTTTACCGAGCTCTTCTTGACCAATTCCAAATTCCATACTCAAACTTTTTAATGCTTTTGAGATTTCCAATGGGTTTAAATCAACCCTTTGAATATTTTCAATGAGGGCAGCTTCCATGGAAAGTTTATCTGAGCTTGAATGAACAATTACAGGAATTTTTGTAAGATTGGCAAGTTTTGATGCACGAAACCGCCTTTCACCAGAAATAATTTCATAAAACCCATTACCTAAACACCTTACAGCAGGCGGATGAATAAGTCCGACACTAAGGATCGACTCTGCCAATTCTTCGAGCTCTAGGGTTGAAAACGTTTTTCTTGGCTGAAATGGGTTAACTTGAATTTTTATAATTTCAATTTCTTTGATTTCTACACCGTTATTCACGCTCAAAATTTGATCTTGATTTGGCTCTTTTGTCGTGTGCATTTTTTTTCCTTAAAATAATCATTTTGTAGCTGACATTAAATTTTACTTAAGTATAATAGCTTATTCCTGACAATTAACATTTGGTAATCCCATGAAAAATATTCCCCAAGCTAGAGTAGAATCATCATTTGAAGAAAATTTTGAAGACAATCGTTTTATTCATTGGATCTTAACAAATGGAAAAAATCTTCTGATAGCCTTTTTTGGTTTAGTTGCTCTTTTTTTTATAGTTTACCGCGTACTCTTTGGCACTATTGTAAAATCTGAACATGATTTTATCACTGCTGAAAATGATTATCAACGACTTCTGACGGAAAAAAATCAAGGTGCCATCCAAGAAACACTTCAAAAGCTTGAGACAAGCTTAAAAGCACACCCTGAATTACATGCAAAATATGACGCTCTTATTGCAAGACGTTTAATTGCAACAGGTAACATCCAAGAAGCTGTTCCCTTTGCTTTGAATGCCATCTCAAGAACAGAATCTGAAAATGCACCCCTATATAGCGACTACTCCAAAACAAGTTTACTGATTGCAGAATCAAAACTTGAACAAGCTTTACAAAATTCTTTGAAATTAAAAGAATCTCTCATTGCAAAAGAGAGTGATGAATTATTGTTTGCCCTGAATCTTTTACGCATTGGAATGTTACAGCAACAGTTAAAACTTGAAAAGGATGAGCTTGCAACTTGGAATGAGTGGGGAAACAAAATTGCGAATAGAAACAATGAAGCATTTCAAAAATTAGTAGATTATTCTAACATTGGACAGATTTCGTTAACTAATTATATTGAAACAAGAAAAGAGAACTTAAGAAAATCTTGATGTTATTTTTTTTAAATGCTACACATTCAAAATAAGTCTATATTACATAATATATCTTGTGATCTAGACTATGCTTAAATTTCAAAGTTTAGTAAATATTTTAAACTTTTTGTTAAGCAAACCCAATAACAGTGGAACGCCAGAGCCAATAGGGAGGTGACATAAGGCAATAAAAGAAGGTTCTAAAGCAATTTAGAAACTTTAAAGCTCGAAGCCACAACATTTTTTGGGATAATTAAAGTTAAAGTTGAAATGAAACTCAAACGGTTGAATTTTTTTTTGGCCCTTGAGATTAAATATTAGAATGAAAAAAAACATGTAAGTGTTTTTTTCTTTAGCCGCCTTTTAATAAGGTGGATGGAGACAACACCTTGAGCACAATTTACAGCTCGGTAGCTTATGACGAATTAAAAAGTCAGTCATTATCTTCTATTGTAGAAGTTAATTTTTCAGCTGACAATGCGTTCGTTAAAGCGAAAAATTTTACTAGAGATTCTTTCTCTCTAAATTTCTCAACAAATAAAGACGTTGTAGAAATACGAGGAACAATCACAGTTTCTTTCTAAATTAAGAAAGAATTAATATTGAAGGCGGGGATCATTTTCGTTCCCCGTCTTTTTTTTCCCCATTTTTCTCACAGTGCCAATAGTCTTTTTTTGCATTTTTTACCGCGAAGAGCGCGAAGAAAGACGCGAAGAAACGCGAAGAAGCGCGCTTGCGCGCGAGAAGACAACAGCAAGAAAGATTTAAAAATTCCTCTTTGCAATTTGCAAAGAGGATGATTTGTAAAATTGTTTTGTCAAAAACAATTTTAAGTAAGAGGCTTTTATTAATAGCTTTAGCATAGCCTTCTTCTCCGCGCTTTAGCGCGCTTCTTCGCGTGCCTTCGCGTCTTTCTTCGCGGTCTTCGCGTCTTTCTTCGCGGTCTTCGCGGTAAAAAGAGCATTCGAGACGGTGGAATCTACGGCTCTTCGCGGTAAAAAAAGCTAAACAAACGCTATAACATTTGCCGCTCTATGTTTATTGTTGAATTTATTATTTGAATTGTGTAACGTCTTAGACTGCACAAAAAATTAGACGAAGGGGAGGGAAAATTGAGCGAACTTGAAGCACTAGTCATTCTTTCAAGTATCCCCTATCTTGGACCTGTAAAAATTAAATTATTAATTAATACTTTTGGCTCAGCTTTAAAAGCATTAGATGTAGACCCGAAAATCATTGAAGAAATGCCGGGATTTGGAAAACGAATGAGTCAAGGTTTTCATGCTTGGCAAGATGATAAAAGTTGGCAAAGTAATTTAGACTTTGCAAAAAAATTAGGCGTAAAAATAATCCCTTATACAAGTCCGGATTATCCAAAAGATTTATTAGAAATTGACGATTATCCCTTATTACTCTATACTTTAGGTGAATTGAAAATTGATGATCAAATGAGTATAGCTGTTATTGGAACAAGACAAGCCAGCATCTACGGTCTTGAAATGGCAGAACACATTTCGTCAAGTCTTGCCGAAAAAGGTTTTACGATTATAAGCGGTCTTGCAAGGGGAATTGATACGGCAGCCCACCTTGCAGCGTTACAAAAAGGACGCACGATTGCAGTAATTGGGTCAGGATTTCGGCATATTTATCCATCAGAAAACAGTAAACTTGTAGATTCGATTGTAACTCAAGGAGCCGGGGCTGTTATTAGTGAATTTCCGATGAACACTCCCCCTGAGCGTCAAAATTTTCCAAGACGAAATAGAATTGTTAGCGGAATGAGCCTTGGAACATTATTGATTGAAGCCCCTATTAAAAGTGGGGCGATGATCACGATGGAAAAAGCATTATCGCAAAAGAAGAAATTGTTTGCCATTCCCGGAAGAGCGGACAATGAAAATTTCAAAGGTAACCACTTTTTAATCAAAAAAAATAGGGCCAAACTTGTTGAAAATGCGGATGACATTTTAGCTGAATTTGAAACTTTTAATTTTAGAAAACCTTTTGAACAAACGAATATAAAAAAGCCTCTTCTTTCTTTGGATGAACAAAATTTATTTGATCAAATGCCAAATGAAGAATTTTCAATTGATGAATTAGTCGTTCATACTAAAATAGCTGTAACGAAATTAAATGTTTTATTAATGGGTTTAATGTTAAAAAAAGCCGTAAAGGAATATCCGGGAAAAATATATAAAAAGATGGGAAAAGTGTAAAAAATGGCAAAAAAATTAATTATCGTAGAGTCTCCTGCCAAAATTAAGACTCTAAAGAAATTTCTTAACTCTGATTATATTATTGAATCCTCAATTGGCCATATTCGCGATCTTCCGGAAAAAGAATTCGGTATCGATCTGGAAAATGATTTTGAACCAAAATATGTGATCATGACCGATAAAAAGGAAGTGATTGCCAAATTACAAAAAGCTGCCAAACTTTGTGATACCATCTACCTTGCACCCGATCCTGATAGAGAAGGAGAAGCTATTGCCTGGCACATTAAAGAAAGCTTACCGACAAAATCAAATTTTAAACGCGTCTCTTTTAACGCCATCACAAAAGATGCCGTTTTAAAAGCATTAGCCCAACCTCGTGAAATTGATATTGCTCTTGTAAATGCCCAGCAAGCACGACGCCTTCTTGATCGTATGGTTGGCTACAAAATTTCACCAATTCTTAATCGCCGCATTCAACGTGGGAGAGACTCTTTTGTGTCTGCCGGAAGAGTTCAGTCAGTCGCTCTTAAACTTGTCGTCGACAGAGAAAGAGAAATTGAAGCCTTTAAACCTGTGGAATATTGGAATTTAGCAGCACTACTTAAAACCAACGAAGAAGAAAGACAATTCCGCGCCAATCTTTATTCTGTTGATAGCAAACGAGTTGAGAAAGAAGCTGTTGAAGGAAAAGAATTTACTATCATCAACACTAAAGAATCAGCCGATGCTATTTTGGCAAAAATGAAAGGCAAACCCTTTATTGTAACAAGCGTTGAAAGAAAAGAGAAAAAACGGAATCCTGTTCCTCCTTTTATTACTTCGACACTTCAGCAGGAAGCAAGTCGTCACCATGGCTTTTCTTCTGCAAAAACAATGGGAATCGCACAAGGCCTATATGAAGGTATTGATCTTGGAAATGAGGGAGCGGAAGGTTTGATCACCTACATGCGTACTGACTCTGTTAGAACAGCCCCGGAAGGCATTATAGAAGCGCGTCAATACATATTAGAAACATACGGTAAAGAGTACCTTCCTGATGATGCAAAAGTTTATGCCACACAAAAACAAGCGCAAGATGCCCATGAAGCCATTAGACCAACCAATTTGGCACATACTCCTGAAAAAATAAAAGATTATTTGACAAGAGAGCAATTTAACCTTTACCAATTAATTTGGAGACGTTTTATTTCATCTCAAATGATGCCGGCTATCTACGACACTGTTTCAGCTGACATTTCTGCTGGCGATCAAGTAGTTCTTCGAGCAACGGGGTCCATTATCAAATTTGCCGGATTTCTTGCCGTTTATGAAGAAAAAACCGATGAAGAAGATAAAGACAATGAAACTAAAACATTGCCGAATTTGAATGAAGGACAAACATTAAAACTTCTTGAGCTAATTTCAGAACAAGCTTTTACAAGACCACCTCCTCGTTTTAGTGAAGCTTCGTTAGTTAAAGAACTTGAGCGTCTTGGCATTGGAAGACCGTCGACTTACGCTTCCATTATGAATAAAATTCAAAGTCGCGAATACACAGTCAAAGAAAGTGGACGTTTAAAACCAACAGAAATTGGGATTGTCATTGCACAAATGTTGGAAACTTCTTTTCAGCAAATTATGAATGTTAAGTTTACAGCCCAAATGGAAGACAATCTGGAATTGGTTGCTGAAAATCAAAAAGATTGGAAAGAGCTTTTACGCGAGTTTTGGGTTGAATTTTTCCCGACATTGGAAATTGCTGAAAAAGAAGCCTTCGTTCCAAAAGTATTAACAGAAATCGATTGTCCAAAATGCGGCTCAAAACTTCAAAAAATTTGGTATAAATCGAAATATTTTTATGGATGCTCAAAATACCCTGAATGCGATTATTCAGCTCCTTTAGAAGAAGTTGCTTTTAATAAAGATGAATATGCCGATGATTTTGATTGGGATCAAAAATGTCCCAAAGATGGCAAAGATATGAAAGTGCGTCATGGCAGATTCGGATCTTTCCTTGGCTGCACAGGCTACCCTGATTGCAAAGGCATTGTGAACATTCCGAAAAAGGGCGAAGTGATTATTCCTGACGCTGATATGCCGGCCTGTCCAGCTCTTGATTGTCCGGGTCATATGACATCTAAAAAATCACGTTATGGAAAAATCTTTTATTCTTGCTCAACATTTCCTGAATGCAATGTAATTGTTAATGATTTAGGTGACTTACAATCCAAATATCCTGATCATCCGCGTACAGCTTATGTTAAGGTAGAAAAAAAAGGGAAGTTTGCAAAAGGTAAGACAGCAAGAACAGCGACCAAGACAACTGCTAAAACTACAAAAGCCAAAACGACTAAGGCCAAGACAACTAAAAAAGCTGCCAAAGCAGATGGCGAAGAGAAAGTCAAAAAGCCAAGAAATTCACCTTTGAATAAACTTTCACCTGAATTAAAATCTATTATTGGAAGCGATGAAATGTCGCGACCTGAAACTACAAAGAAACTTTGGGAATATATTAAGAAGAACGACCTTCAAGACCCAAGTAACAAACGGTTAATTCGTCCGGATGATGCCCTCGCCAAGGTTTTCGGATCCAGTGAACCCGTTGATATGTTCAAACTTGCGGGCATCTTGAACAAGCATTTCTTGAAGTAACATCAAGCCCCTTAAAACTTTTAATTTTAAGGGGGAAATTCTAACCTAGATAATAGGGTTCAAGTTTATCATCATACCTAACAAAAAAGGATTCAAAAGTTGCTACAGTTCGATCTCTAAAATGAAAATTCGGTCTAGTTTGATTTTTAAAATGAGTAACAACTGCTGCCCAAACTTTTCCATTTAAAGGTTTCATTTCTACAGAAGCTATAAATTTAAGGGGATCCGGACAGACCAGCTCTGTCTTTGGCATAGAGACTTGTAATTTGTCCATTCTTACCTGAACAGCAATAGTCTCATTATCTACTTCTATCTGATAGTTTTTAATTAATTGATGACTTTCTCTTGTCTTTGGAAGCTCTTCATAATGCTGAATTAAAAGTGGTGATAATTGATCAAGTGTTATAGACATATTTTACTCCTGTGATATACGTTACGGTATTGTATACTCGAAATAAACCAAATTTTAAAATGCATTTTTTAAATTTTGCCAAAAAATGGTTAACTTGTTTTTGACCGCTGCCGCGCATACGCAT
>JBBSJT010000055.1:0-14995 GCA_038257035.1 Chlamydiia bacterium | reverse complement strand
CCTTAAAAAAATTCTATCATTTTCAGATTTTTAAACAATTTAATCGCTTAGCTTAATGCGTATGGGTTGACACCCGTGGCTACATGCTGTCGCCGCATCCGCGGCTAAAATTTCCCAATTTTATTAAAACTATTGCGATTAATTAATGTTTCTGTTATTATTATCTTTATTGTTAATTAATTAATTCAAAATTAAGGATAAAAATGATTACAAATACACCATCTTTTGAAACAAATTTTCAAGCTTTACCTCAAAACATACAAGATAAAATTAAAGGCTATGTTCCGAACGTTAGAATAGACCGCGCTTCTGAAGCCAAATTTTTCAATGAAGTTATTCAACCAAAAATTCAAGCTTTGCCTAAAGAGATACAAGATCACATTAAGGATTATAATCCTACTGTCATGGTCGATCACAAATCAAGAAATAACCTTTTCAATAAACTGAAGATGGAGACGGAACAAAAAGTAGGTTTATACCAAGAAAGCTTAATTCTTAAAGGACTTCCTCTTTGCGATGAGTTATTTGAAACCGAAAAAACTTATAATTTTCAAAAAACAGAAATTGAAAATGAGTTAGAAACAATCAGTTCGCCTAAAAAGAGTTGGTATAGCCCCATTCCAATTCTTTTTACCAATGCTCTTAGCAATCCAATGGGTAAATCTGAGAAAGCTTTAAATGTGCTTTATTACACAAATCAAGGGGCGGCAGATGCTCTTCAACAACTAAATTCTGTGCCTAAGTTGAAAAAACTCATGAGTGATCTTTATTCATCATACACAATAAAATGTGAAGATATCAAATCTCAGATGGAACGTATCCGCCAGCAAAGAACCACCGAACATACAATTTATAATGCTTGTGGGGGTAAAGATAAATTCCATAATTTAAAGATTTTTTCGGAGGGCAACGCAAATGGAAGTCAATACTTTAAACACCTCAAAGGTGAAACAGTGATGCGAGGTTTGGACTACAATGGCTCCCCTTTCCTCACAATCAGTTTGCAAAAGCCGGGAAACGTTTTTCTAATGCTTCAACAACAAGGACTCCTTAAAGAAACAGGTAGCGGTTATTCTTCTACTCTAAAAGATCACGAGGACTGCAAACTTTTAAATACTATAACTGTATTGAAGCAAAGATATAATAATCCAACGGTTTGGAATAATAGTGGCTTCACAGGATTAATGCACAGCGATGCGGGTGATTCTGTTAATGAGTTTGGCATAAAAACAGGGAAAACAGGGACTTTCTTTATTGAAAATAAGAATGAAATGAAATATTCACAATATTCAACCACCTATAATTTATTCCCGACCGTTAAAGAATTATTAACTACCGGCAGTTGCCTCTACGATGCAGAAAACCCGGATCGTGGCATGTTCAAGCTCACAAAGCAAAGCTAGAGCTAATCTTACCTAGGATGTAGCACCACTTCCGTGGTGCTATTTAATTATTCCGGCGGTTTCACCACCGGTAATGATAAAAATAGTAATGCACCACGGCGTGGTGCTACAATACTCTCCAAAATTTAATCCAAATATTGCCATCTATTTAAAAAAAAGATAAGATTTTTAGATAATCAGTTAAATGGATTAACAATGAATAATATCTCATCATCCTCAACATTAGAAATTTTGCCAAAAGATGTGCAAAATCTTATTTTTGAAGAATACTTACCCGACGATAGCAAAATTCACTCTGTAAATGTGGCCTATAGAGATGCATACATTAAAAAACTTACACTTGAGAACGAAAATAAAATCGGGCTTTATGGAAAAAGCATCATTTTAGAAGGCATCCTTTGTAAAAGAAAAATTGACGAACTAGAGAATGATTACATTAAAAATGATTTAATAATTAATGGCTTATGTATCTTTATCCTAAAACTTCGTCAGTACAGAAGTGCAGAAAAAGTTATTTATAATCTTTGCGGTGGCAAAAAGAAAGTCCATGAGTTGAAAATTTTGCCATGGCAGGATTCCATGAAAGGCCAATTGGGTTTAATGAAGATTGGAAAAATCAAAATTGGTGAATCCATGGTGCGCGGATGGGATCCAAACAATAACCCATTTATTGCAATGCATGTAAATTATAAAAAAGATTATCACTCTTATTTTGCATGTGAATCTTCAAGTATCATTGTTTTTCATCAAAGCACTTTTGATAATCGTTGGAACATTTTAGAAATTCACCCCAAAGGAAGTACACAACGTAATGTTACTATAGAAGGCGAAAAGATCTATCAAGGCGATAAAGATATGTATCCTTTTATAAGGGATCTAATCCAAGAAAAATTTGCCATGATTGAAGAGAGTTCCTCGTGCAATGAAATCTTTATACTTACCAAACAGGAATGAATTCTTAAAAAAAATGCAACCCTTAAGATTCTTACTTGCCAATTTATTAACTACTGCATATAATTCTCTCTTAATAGATTAACCCTGAGAGGAACAAATGGCTAATGAAAAAGAAGAAGTAAAAAAAGTTAAGCGTCCAACAGCTCTAAAACGTGATATTCAAAATGAAAAAAAACGTTTGAGAAATAAGGCATTTAAATCAAAAGTAAGAACTGCAATTCGCAATTTTGAAGAAATCTTGCCAAAAGGTGAAGCTGAAGCGATTAAAGAAAAACTTAACGCAGTATACAGCATGATGGATAAAGGCGTTAAAAAAGGCGTTTTCAAAATCAATAAAGCAAGCCGTACAAAATCAAGATTAGCAGCCCGCTCTCTTGCAAAAAAGTAATTAACTCGTTTTAAGCAATTGACCGGTTGTGTTTAAGGAAAAACTAAAGAATGAAAATATTTCGATACATATTCGCTTTTTTATTTAACATTCATGTTTTACTAGCTCTTGAGCCAACGGTCACTTTGCAAGTCCCTATGAGGGATGGCGTAGAACTTCCCATCGACCTTTATTTGCCCTGTAAAGACGCAAAAAATTTACCCTGCATTCTATTACGCCTCCCCGGCGGAAGATGCGCAGAACCTTGGAAAAGCTACGCTGCTTTAAATGCTTATGGCTATGTTGTAGCCATTCAAGACACAAGAAGCGCAATCGATATTGAAGGTAAAACATTTCCTTACTTAAGTGATGGCTGGTGGAAACATCAGGATGGCTATGACACTGTTGAATGGCTTGCAAAATCTGAATATACCAACGGAAAAATCGGTACTTTAGGTTTTTCAGCTGCAGGCCTTACTCAAGTTCTCATGGCTCCAACCGCACCTCCCTCCCTTAAATGCCAATACATTGGAACAGCACCCGCCTCTCTTTACCATCATGCGATTTTTCCCGGTGGACAACTTTTAAAAAATCAAGTCGAAGGCTGGCTTGGGCTTTATGCCAAGGACCAAGGCGTTCTTGCCCAGGTATGCAACCAACCCTTTTATAACCACTTTTGGGAACATTTAGATGCTGTCAAAATGGCCCATCTTGTTAAAGTTCCGGGATTGCATTATGGAGGATGGTATGATACCTTCTTGCAAGGCACATTAGACAGCTTTACTTCAAGACAAAATGAGGGAGCAATAGGCGCTCGCAATACTCAAAAACTGATTATCGGGCCTTGGACACACTATTTTCCTCTTTCAACTAAACTTGGCGACTTTGAAGTCCCAAAATTAGGCTATGCTCCACCTTTTGACATGAAGCCAAACCGCTGGTTTGACTATCACTTAAAAGATATTAAAAATGGAATGGATGAAATTCCTGCCGTTACTTATTATGTAATGGGACCATTTTCTGATGAGCCATCTTCCGGAAACGTCTGGAAATCATCGGATGTTTGGCCGGTACCCTCCACCCCTACTAGCTTTTATTTAAACGAAGATAAAAAAATCACAAAAACCGCTTCCTCAGCTAATAAAACTGCCTTCACTTACCGTTATGATCCGGAAGCTGTTATTTCAACTTGTGGCGGAAGCAATCTCTTTTTAGAGTCAGGCCCAAAAGATCAGCAATGCATTGAACAACGCGATGATGTTTTAACTTTCACATCAGATGTTTTACAAGAAGAACTTGAAATTACAGGGCGTATTTTTGCAAAACTGTTTTTTGCCTCTGACAAACAAGATACTGATGTTGTTGTGCGTTTAACTGACGTTTACCCTGATGGTCGTAGCATTTTAATTTTAGACGGTATGTACCGTACCGGTTTCCACCATGCTGCAAACCCCGACTTGACACATCCAAAAGAAATTAACGTCGATCTCTGGTCAACAAGCTTGGTCTTTGCAAAGGGACACAAAATTCGTGTCTCTATCAGCAGTTCAAATTATCCAAAATATGAGAAAAATCTCAACGTCGGCCTAACCGGTGCCAATAAAGGCTTATGTTCCGTTGCAAAGAACAGCCTATTTGTGGGTAAAGATTATCCATCGCAAATTATACTTCCGGTTATTCAAAATAAACCTTGAGAAAAAGATTTTAAAGGACTTAAGGGACAAAAAGGACTTAAAGGACTAAAAGGACATTCCCACCGTCTTGAAAGTATCTTCAAAGAATAACTAATGTGATATAATTTACAAAGTTTTTTTGTCCCTTTTGTCCCTTTTGTCCCTTTTGTCCCTTTTGTCCCTTTTGTCCCTTTTGTCATTTTAATAGAAGTTGACAATCAAACTTAACTTCCTTATACTTAACTTTTTAATATAAAAATTCATTCAATAAATAAGGAAATAACTAATGAATAACGTTACAAATAACCATTTTTATCCTGAAAATTATCACCTGGAAGGCCAACTTCTTTCATTCCCGATATGACTCTTCCTTTGAAGCTCCATCAATTATTTTAGACACCCCAACTATTTCAGAAACACCTAGTGTCCAAAAAGTAACTTTTAAAAGAACACCTGTCATGGATACCGGTTCAGCAAGCGTTCGTAAGGCAATTCGAGAGAAATTTGGTGTAAAATACGTGCCAATGGCAGAAGCAATTAAAGAAAGCAAAAGAAGAATGAGTCAATTGGAAGACAGCTTAAAATCAAAAGAAGTTAAGCGCCCTCGCATGGAAATTTCTAACGAAATCATCATTGAAGAAAAGATTGTTATAGAAGAAAAAATTGAAGTTGAACCAAAAACCGATTTAGATTTTTTCCAATTAGCTAACAATAAAGCCGCCTCTAACTTGGAATCAGATAAAAAAGAAGCATTGGATTTATATGCAAAAGCTTTAGCCATGACAACTGATGTAAATCTAAAACTATCAGCCTGTACGAAACGTGTAATCATTTATCAAGATCTTAATGATTTTGAAAATGCTTTAGCTGAATTGCGTCAAATGGCAAAACTTCCTCTTGGTGGCGTAGCATATAATGAAATGGGTCAGATTTATTTGGAAGGCCGAGGTACAATTGAAAAAGATGAAGAGTGGGCTTTGGCTTATTTTAAACTTGGGGCTGAAAGCCTCGATGTTGAAGCTCATCTAAACATTGCAAAGTTACATGATCAAAGAAGAAGTCTTGCAAGGACGGACAAATATAGAAAAATGCATAAACAATTAGCTATGGAAACATATAGGGAAATTGCTGCTTTAAAAAACGCTCCGGAATATTCAAGTCTTGCAGAAGTTAATCTATGTTACTTAAAGTTGCTAGACAAAAAGGGTCACTTCTCTCTTCCGGCTGACTTAAATCAAGCAAAGGCGGACCTTGCAAAATTTAATAAAACTGATGCTGAAAACGATTGCAGAGTCTCTTTAATGAAGGCACTTGTTGAATTTTTGGGCAATAAACAAAAAAAACAAGATCCAAGCTATAAATTTTTTCTCTTTTTAAAAGATGCAGCATCTAAGGGTAGCTTTGCAGCAAAGGATTTATTATTTCAAGATTTAACAACTCAAGAAGGTAAAATTGTTTTTGATTTGATCCTTTCAAAACTCTTGAAAGAACCAGAAATCATTTATACTAATCTGCCATACGATCTTTAAATTTTAAGTTCGCTATTTTTAAACGCCTCATGAATGAACTCCGCTCGTTTATGAGGCAACTCGTCCTGTGGAATAACATCTCCAAAATTGGAAAGAAGGTGCGATCTTCTACAATTGAAAAACAATCTGTTAAGTTCAAGATAAGTCAATCCACTGATCCAACCAAGCTCTATTCCAAGTTTGATCAAGCTTATGGCATTTAATGCCTCAACAGATTCAATCTGGTACGAATGTATTAAAATGGCGTATGCACGGCTGACAAGGTCTTTAATATGTGCATTCTGACTTGTTCGAATTTCGTTTCTTGCCCGATTTTCTTCCGTTAATAATTTAGTTGTCAGGGCACGAATTGAAGAAATAATCATTTCTTCGGTAACTCCAAGTGTCTGATTGTTTCTTATAGCCAAAACATCGCCTATAAATTCATTTGGATTTCCTTGAATCCCTGTAATCAAGATCAACTCATCGGTATGTTTTTCAAGAATTTCATCAAGCTTATTCAATTGTATTAATGCTGAAAGTTGTAAAAATACAGTTGCTAAAAGCCCCGACCCCGTAAAAGAAGGATCAGAGGTTAAAAAACCGAACTTTGAAGAAAATGCATAAGGGATTGCTTTACCGATGGTAGATTCTGCTATTAAAAGTTCATTCCATTTATTTTCTAGCTCGCCATGGCAATCGATGATTTTTAAACGGATATGGTCATGAATGTTAACGCAGGCTAAAAATTCACCTGTTTGGTCTATGATAAAAGCTTCTCCGACATGCGTATTTTGAAAACTTTGAATGCTTAAAAAATGTTCGACTAAAAATTGTTTGGCAAGTGGATTAATCTCTTCTGCTAATATGAGAGTCGGTTTTTGTTCTTGTTTTAATTTTAAAATTTCAGGACCAACAAGGTTAATAACTTGTTTTTGTCGCTCGGTATCTAGCTTTTCAGGAAATAAATATTTTTCGATGTTTCGATAAACTTCAAGTGTTGAGGCAAGCCATATATTGTTCTCATTATTAATCCAAGGGTTTGCAAGACTTAAAATAATGTTTTCTTTTTCATTACTATTTTTCATCCGGTTCTCCTGAATTATCAGTCAGCGCTTTAATTTGATCTCTAAGAATGGCTGCTTGCTCATAATCTTCTTGCATTAACGTTTCAGTTAAAGCCTCATTTAAGGCAATGAGTTGAGCAGAAGGATTGAATTTAAGAGATTCCCCCGGAATTCTGCCGATATGTATAGGGGTATTTCTTTTTGCATTTGCCGCACGCGCAGAAATTTTTCCAAGGTTTAAAAGTTCTAAAATAATAATGTCTTTAAAAATCTCATAACAATTACTGCACCCTAAAAGAGCTCCTACACGTAATGCTTGAAGTGTTGTGCCACAGTTTCCGCAAGCAACGCCGGTTTTAGTCGGATGGGATCCTGCCGTTTGCTCAACAAAACTTAACCCGTGCAAGCGTCTTTGCAGTTCGGGGCAATCTTTGCACATACTTGTATGGGTGTAAGTACCATTTACAATTTCAGTATAACGGACGGCAATTGGCTTTTTGCAATCACCGCACTCCAAAGGTCTTTCAGGAATGTTTTCTTCAGAATTATTTTTAGGAGGTAAAGGCATAAAATAATTTTCCACGAGTGTTTGTATAATTTATCCACACTATAAAAATTAAAAAAATAAATGTAGACCTTTTACTATCGTTTTTTACCACGTTATACCTCTTCTGGGGATTTTTTTACCGCGAAGAACGCGAAGAAGCGCATGCTTCGCTGCGGGAAGAAACGCGAAGAAGCGCGCTAAGAGCGCGAAGAGGAAGGAAATCTGTAGATTTTATCTTTATCCCTCTTTGCAATTTGCAAAGAGGGTGATTAACAAAATTGTTTTGTCAAAAACAATTTTAAACAAATGGTTTTCATTAATAACTTTTCGAATCCCTTCTTATTCGCGCTGCTAAGCGCGCTCTCTTCGCGTCCTTCGCGGTAAAAAAATCCCTCATAGCGTTATAGTGATAAAAAAACGTTTTGGATGGGAGCAAAAAAAAAGCATGAAATAAGATTTTACTCTTATTTCATGCTTATTTGAGACTTGATGGACTCGAACCATCGACACCCTCATTAAAAGTGAGATGCTCTACCGACTGAGCTAAAGTCTCAAACGTTGACCCCAAGGGGATTCGAACCCCTGTTATCGGAATGAAAATCCGGTGTCCTAGGCCAGGCTAGACGATGGGGCCGTTTTTCTTATTTTACTAGCTAACTAATGTGTGAACATTACGTTTGCTTTAAGAAGGTGTTATCTTATGATATTTGCATTTTTTTTTGCAACAAAAAAAATGCAAATATCTAAAAAAAGTTTTTTTGCCTAAATCGTACTAATTTCCTTTTCCTTTTTCGCCGTGATTTCGTCAGATTCCTTACAGAACTTATCTGTCATCTCTTGTATCTCTTTTTCGATTTTTTTCAAAACATCTTCTGTCAAATCACCAGCATTTTTTTGTTTTTTTGCTATATCATTAAATTCGCGTCTTGCATTTCTGATGCTAACCTTAGACTCTTCACATCTTTTGTAAGCAAGCTTGATCATATCTTTTCTCATCGAATCATCCATCGGTGAAATCTTAATGCGCACGCAATTGGCATCAACGATTGGCATGAAACCCAAATTTGCTTTTTCAATTGCTTTACCAATTGCGCTATTATTTTGTCTATCAAAAGGTGTTATTAGTAAAAGTCTGGGTTCCGGAGTTGTAACGGAAGCAATATCTTTAATACGTGTTTGCTGTCCATACACATCTACAAAGATACTATCTAACATCGCAGGATTTGCTCTACCTGTTCTAATTCCTTTAAGATCGTTTTTTAAATGTTCTTGTGCAAGAAGCATTTTAGCCTTGGCTTGTTCGGTGACCTTCATGTTTCTTTTCTCCTCTTTTTAAGTACTTATATAGATAGCATCCATCTTTTTAATTTTTTCTGCAAGAAATTGAAGATAAAAAAAATATTTATATAATAAAATTAATTTGATTAGATACAAATTAAATAATTTATTTGAATTCATTTCAGTTGGAATTTCCTCTTTTCCTAATTTTTAGCTTTAAATATTCGCCTTTTTATGTTAAAATCAAAAGTATTATTTCTTAGCTTTTCATAACTTTTACCATTCAAGAGATTCGTCTAATTTATTAAGGGTATTAGAAGAGCTTAAGATATACACATTATTTTTGGAGAAAATAACAAATGTCAATACCTGAAAGCACGACGGAAAATTCAAACTTTAGCTCTTATAAATATGGATTTGTAACAGATGTAGAAACCGACAAACTTCCAAAAGGCTTGAACGAAGATATTGTACGCGCAATTTCAGCAAAAAAAGAAGAGCCTGAGTTCATGCTTGAATTTCGTCTAAAAGCCTATCGTAAATGGCTTGAGATGGAAGAGCCTGATTGGGTAAATGCAAGTTATCCAAAAATTGATTATCAAGATATTTGCTACTACTCGGCGCCAAAGAAAAAACCATCCCTTAATAGCCTAGATGAAGTCGACCCTGAAATTTTAAAGACCTTTGAAAGACTCGGAATTCCACTAGATGAACAAATGCGCCTTAGCAACGTAGCTGTTGACATGGTTTTTGATTCTGTTTCGATCGGAACAACATTCAAGAAAAAACTAGACGATGCAGGCGTTATTCTTTGTTCCATTTCAGAAGCGATAAAAAAATACCCTGAATTGATCAAAAAATATTTAGCAACAGTTGTTCCTATCGGCGATAATTTCTTTTCCGCACTAAATTCTGCCGTATTTACCGATGGATCTTTTGTTTATGTTCCAAAAGGGGTAATTTCACCCATGGAGCTTTCCACTTATTTTCGAATTAATGACAAAGAAACAGGTCAATTTGAGCGCACATTAATTATTGCAGAAGAAGATTCATTTGTCAGTTATCTAGAAGGCTGTACAGCACCTGCCTTTGACAACAATCAACTTCATGCGGCGGTTGTAGAATTAGTTGCCTTTGATAACGCGCAAATTAAATATGCCACGGTACAAAATTGGTACTCAGGAAACCCTGAAACCGGCCTTGGTGGGATTTATAATTTTGTAACCAAACGAGGACGAGCTGCTGGCAAGGGTTCTAAAATTTCATGGAGCCAAGTTGAAGTTGGTGCCGCAATTACCTGGAAATACCCAAGTGTTATCCTTGAAGGTGATAACTCCGTTGGTGAGTTTTACTCCGTTGCTTTAACAAATGGTAAAATGCAGGCTGATACCGGAACTAAAATGATCCACCTTGGAAAAAACACCAAATCGACAATTATCTCAAAAGGAATTTCGGCAGATCAATCCCATAACAGTTACCGCGGTCTTGTTAAAGTCGCAAAAAAAGCCTCCGGCGCAAGAAACTATACGCAATGCGATTCCATGTTAGTTGGAGATCAATGCTCTGCCAACACATTTCCATATATCGAAGTTTCCAATGCAACCTCACAGGTTGAGCATGAAGCCTCCACTTCAAAAATTAATGATGAAATCCTCTTTTACTTTCAATCGAGGGGCTTTACCAAAGAAGATGCAGTTGGAATGGTTGTCAATGGGTTTTGCCGTGAAGTTATGAATAAGCTGCCATTAGAATTTGCAGCGGAAGCCCAAAAATTATTAAGCATAAAGTTAGAAAACTCTGTAGGATAAAGATGTTAGAAATTAAAGATTTGCACGTATCAATTGATGGCAAAGAAATCTTAAAAGGATTAGATCTAAAAGTTAATAAAGGTGAAGTTCACGCCATTATGGGGCCTAACGGAGCCGGTAAATCAACTCTTGCAAAAGTGTTGGCAGGTCATCCAAGTTATGAGATCACTCAAGGCGAAATTTGGTTTTTAGGACAAAATTTAACGGAACTTGAACCGGAAGAGCGCGCTCACCTTGGTCTTTTTATGAGCTTTCAGTATCCGATCGAAATTCCGGGTGTTAGCAATGTTCAATTTTTGCGTCTTTCCTATAATGCCAAAGCAAAAGCTAATCTTCAGCCTGAATTATCGGTTGAAGAATTTGAAATTTTGCTTAAAGACAAAATGAAAATGATGGAAATAAAATCTGAATTCATGGAAAGAAATTTAAATGAAGGATTTTCAGGCGGAGAAAAAAAACGCAATGAAATTTTACAGATGGCTATTTTAAATCCGACTCTTGCAATTTTAGATGAAACGGATTCAGGACTTGATATTGATGCCATGAGAATAGTTTCAAAGGGCGTAAATCAAATCATGAATCCTGAAATGGGACTGATCTTAATTACGCATTATCAAAGATTGCTCGACTACATTAAACCTGCATTCGTCCATGTAATGCTCGATGGTGTGATTACACTGTCAGGTAATGCTGATCTTGCTTTGCAGCTTGAAGAAAAAGGGTATGATTGGTTGGTTAAGTCACCGGAAATTGAGGAAGTTGTTTAATGACAAATACTTTAAATGGGCAAAATTTAGATTTCCAAAGAACGTTGGATGAGCTTTTTCTTGAAAAAGGCGATAAAGGGATGCTTCAAAAAATTAAAGTTCAAGCATTTGATCAATTTAAAGCTTTAGGACTGCCGACAAAAAAACAGGAAGCTTTCCGCTACGTTCCTTTGCGAAAATTCTTTGAAAAACAGTATCAATCTTCCTCTTATGAGCCAAAAATAAGCGTTGAAACGGTTTTAAAATTTGTATTACCTGAATGCCAAAACTCCTTTATTGTATTAGTCAACGGTCGTTATTCAAAAGAATTTTCCAATACTACCAATGTTTCAACCCGTGTTGTTATCTCTTCTTTAAATGAGGCGATGCATACCTATAGCTCATTTTTAACAAATCATTTTGCAAAGACTTTAAAAAATGAATCGGATCCTTTTGCAGCCTTAAACGCCGCACTGCAAAATGAAGGGATCTTTATTTATTTGCCGCCTAAAACTGTTTTGGAAAAACCAATACAAATTCTTCATTTAATCGATTCCCCAAATGAATCAATGATTTTAAATCCTCGTCTTCAAGTCTTTGTGGGAGCACACTCATCTGTTGAATGCGTTTTAACCCAAGAATTTTTATCGATTGGTGATCATTTTGTTAATCATGTTTCTGATTTTGCCATCGAAGAAGACTCCCATGTACGCCTCAATTGTATGATCAGTAAAAAATCAGACGATTTTTACCATTTTGAAGCAACTCGTGCGATTTTAAAGAAAAACAGCACTTTTGAAAGCATTTCTTTTTCAAACGGATCTTCTGCCATTCGACGCGATTATAAAATGACATTGATTGGTGAAAATTCAGAATGTGCTTTAAACAATCTTTGGATGTTAAAAGATAATAATGAGCAGCATTATCATGTCCTCATTGATCATCAAGCTCCTAATTGTCGCTCAAGACAACTGTTTAAAGGTGCCTTAGACGATTTTTCAAAATCAAGCTTTGAGGGTAAAATATTAGTAAAACAAGCTGCTCAAAAAACAGATGCTTTTCAACTCAATGCAAATTTACTTCTCAGCGATCACACAATGGCTTTTAGTAAACCAAATTTGGAAATTTTTGCAGACGATGTAAAAGCATCGCATGGTGCGACATTCGGACAACTTGATCAGGAACAGCTTTTTTGTTTAAGATCTCGTGGAATTTCTGAATTTGAATCTAAAAATTTATTGCTTTTTGGTTTCTGCAAAGAGGTCATCGATTTGATTACAATTGAATCTCTAAAAACAATGATTATTGAACAAGCTAAAACGTTTGGAAAAGAAATAAAAAATGGTTGATTTTTCAAAATTGCGAGAAGACTTTCCTTTATTGAAAACAAAAATGCATGGAAAGCCTCTTGTCTATTTGGATTCAGCAGCAACTGCACAAAAACCAAATTGTGTGATCGATGCAATCACAGATTTTTATCAAAACCATTATGGAACTGTTCATAGAGCCATTTATGAGCTATCTAGTTTTGCAACGCATAAGTATGAAGAGACACGTGCAAAAGTTGCCAAGTTTTTGAATGCAAAAAAAAATGAAGAGATCATATTTACTCGTGGAACGACAGAATCGATCAATATGGTGGCCTATTCATTTGGAAAAGCTTTTATAAATAAAGGCGATGAAATCCTTATTTCAGAAATGGAACATCATTCAAATATCGTGCCTTGGCAAATGCTCTGTGAGGATCGCGGTGCTGTTCTTAAAGTCATCCCTATGAATGATTTGGGTGAAATTAATTTAGAGAATTACGCCCTACTTTTAAATGCTAAAACAAAACTTGTTGCCATAACTCACGTTTCCAATGCATTGGGTACAGTTAATCCAATCAAAGAAATGATTCAAATGGCGCATCAAATGGGTGCTAAGTTTCTTGTGGATGGCGCACAAAGCGCACCTCACATGAAAATTGATGTGCAAGATTTGGATGCCGATTTTTTTGTTTTTTCAGGGCACAAGCTCTATGGCCCGACAGGCATCGGTATTTTATATGGTAAAGAAGAACTACTAAATGCAATGCCACCTTATCAGGGTGGCGGAGACATGATTGAGAAAGTTACATTTGAAAAAACCACGTACAATACTTTGCCTTTAAAATTTGAGGCAGGAACCCCGCTTATTGCCGAAGTTATGGGCTTGAACGCTGCAATTGATTATATTAACAATATTGGAATTGAAGCAATTTATGCCCATGAGCATGATCTTTTAGTGCACGCAACATCTCGAATGGAAGAAATTTCTGAAGTTCAAATTCTTGGACAGGCAGCTAATAAGGGCGCTATTTTAACTTTTGTAGCCGATGGCATCCATTCACTTGACATTGCCACATTGCTCGATCTACAAGGCATTGCCATTCGCTCAGGTCATCTTTGCACACAACCTGTCATGCGCCATTTTGGAATTACCTCCACTGCAAGAGCCTCATTTGCCCTTTATAACAGCAAAGATGAAATTGATTTCTTTATTCAAGCCCTAAAAACCAGCATCCAACAGCTTAAATAATCGAACTACTGGAATACAGATAAATAAAAAAACTATGCCGATCTAACTAGAATTACATCAATAATTTTTTTTACAGGATATGCACGATCGCTACGCGGCACGATAAGCAGGATAATCTCAACCCCCGGTAAAGCAGGAGGTTGATATTATCCTGCTTATCATGCCGCGAAGCGATCGTGCATATCCTGTAAAAAATTCAAATGTTATAAAATGTAGGGGCCTAAATTTCTTCATTTTGAAGTAGAACAAGTATATATTAGTGCTACGTAAAAATAAAAAATTTAGACATTATTGGTATGATCGAGTGTGACTTGATCAGAATATTCAGAATGGAGAAGAAAGTGGATATAACCCTTTTACAAGCATTAGAGTTAATTAATCGATCAGAAGTCGTTGCTGTTCCGACGGAAACGGTCTATGGATTGGCAGCCTCCCTTTTTAAACCTGCAGGAATTGAAAAAATTTTTGCATTAAAAGGCCGCCCTGCAAATAACCCGTTGATCATCCATGTTGCCGATAAAAATGAAATATTACCCTATCTACTAAACCCGGACGCAAATTTTTTCAAATTAGCAGATGCGTTTTGGCCAGGCCCTTTAACTTTAGTTTTACCCATCATTGAAAATAAAGTCCCATCCAAAGCAAGGGCCAATTTAACAACTGCTGCCTTCAGAATTCCAAATCATCCATTGGCAATAGAGCTTCTAAAGCTTACAGGCCCTCTTGTCATGCCCTCTGCCAATATTTCAGGAAGACCATCGGCCACCAATCGACAACATGTAGAAACAGATTTTGGAATCGATTTTCCTGTTTTAGATGGCGGACAATGTATTAACGGATTGGAATCAACCATTCTTTATCAAGATCCAAACGATCCTAACAATCCTATTAAAATCATTCGACAAGGAGCTTTAAGTCAGGAAGATATTTTCAAAGTCATCGGAATCAAGGCTGAAATTATTCTGCCTAAAAATAATGTAACCCCTCTATGTCCTGGACAACTCTATCGTCATTATGCTCCAAAGGCAAAACTTATTTTAACAACTACAATTCCGGATAGTTATAAGGGTGTGATTGTTGGGTAT
>JBBSJT010000054.1:0-15613 GCA_038257035.1 Chlamydiia bacterium | reverse complement strand
CCTCCAGGAATCCAAACGGTTTGGAGGGGTATCGTGAGATTGGTAGACATGATATATGGATATGAATTGACTCATAAAATGATCTTAGGATTAAGGAATAATTCATGAGTCAAATAATGACAAAAAAAAGTCAAGAAAAAGTTGTGTCCGACTGTAAGGACGAGTCTCCGCACTCCAAATTTAGCAAATTTTATGGCGTTGGATTGGATGATGCTTGATTTTGTAAGATTTTAACGGCGTCTTCGAAGGTTTCAATCTCACGAGATTTATATTTATATTTATTTTCAGGATCATAAGTAGAATATTTAATTTTTCCGTCACAAGCTGTTATTACAGACAAATCTGGATGATAAAAATCATTTCCATCCGGTGAACTTAGAAAAAATATGATTTCAACATGTTCAGGATCAAAAGGGGTTACTTGTAAATGTTTACTAATAGCCTCATTTTGGTTTATATCTTTTAGAAAGCTTTGAACACTTTCTACAATCATGCGCCTTGCTTCATTCTTGTTCAATTTACGGTTTACTTGGAAGTGAAGTCCCATTAAATTTACACAACCCATCATGCCACTTTTAACACCTATCTGGTGCATTTGATATTTCTTCGACAAACGATCTGAAGTTGTTTTTATAATATTGTCGGCGATTTTAACATAAGGTGTAGGCTCATTTGATTGCATTGTTGCTCCAAATGGTGATAATAGACAAAAAAATGTCATTAATTTAGATATCATTTTTTTTAGAATCTCCGTATTTTTCAAAAAAGTTAGCTGTATTTTCCTGTAAAGGCCTCCAAAAAGTTGGACTATCAAGGTTATGATCCATGCCGTAGGCGCCTTTTTGTGGTTTTAGAACATGTGTCGTGTCTTTGCAGGCAATTTTGCCTTTTTGGTCAAATAAAGGGACAATATCGTTGACACTTCTATAATGAACTACAGAGCCACAATTTTCTTTTAGTGTATAGGATGCGGGGGCAATTTTTACTAAATGAATCCGATCGGCCCATTTACATCCTTCAAGTGCTAGATCTACCGTTATACAACCTTTACTATGGCAAATTGCTAGCAAATGCGCATCGGGGTTATTTTCAAAATAATTATTCAAAAATTCCCGCGCAAGTCTAACGGCTGAGGTCTCTTTTCTTAAAAAAAGCATTTCAATGCATTCTTTTAAATCTAGAGCTATCCCGCGTGTAGGATCAAAAATTGCTATAACATCAGCACCATCTGCCATATCTGAAAGATGGGTCATATTCCTAATACACCCTCTCTCAGTAGTGCAAATACCGTTAAAGTATAGAATACAAACTTCAGGTCTTTTTACTTTAGTGTAATCACTTAAGCGTAGAATTCGAGCTTTATCTGATGAATCTTTATTAACTATACCCGAATTGGATTCTTTATCGCTAGAAGAATAATCCGATCGGCCATCGCGGGAGCGCTGGTCGCGCTCATAGACGGGGCCTTGGTAAATCATGGTGTCGGAGAGGTCGATTAGGCCGTAAAGGTCGTAATGCGTTAAGGGACTGTTGTTTACGTAGGCGTATAGATTTGGTCCTGCTTCAAATCCCAGCGGATCGGGGCTCATCCATTTTGCGATTTTGCAATCATAATAGCGTCGTCCAAAATTGATGAGTCCAGTTTCTGAATCGACGCGTTTACTTGCAAAGCGCCAAGGGTTGAGGGAATTGGAAGTCGGTTGATTATTTGCATCAAAGATGAATTCTTCCCCAAAAGCTGAGTAGCGGTAACTTTCGATGATTTGGCCATCGAGGTTTTGAAGGCAGGAAATGTTACCGTTATGATCGTGGAAAGGGATAAAGGTTTGGTTTTCTTTTTCGATGGCAATGGTGGCGCCAATTTCTGCCCCTTTTCCTGTTCCCAAAGTTCTAAATTCTTTTAAAATGCCATTTTCAAATGAGCCTACTTCATTTTGGCCAAAATAAAGGTAATGGGTTACGTTGCCATTATGGATTTTGGTTAAGCGCCTATTGAAGCTGTCGTAGGTGTAAAGAGTTTTTTCATCGTTTGAGATGACGCTGTTTAATCGATCAAGTGCATCATAGGTGTATTTTTTCTTCTCATCGCTTGTTCTGTTGCCATTTTTATCGTAGGTATATGTTTTATCAAAAGTTTTAAGCAATTGGTTTAGTGAATTGATTTCTTGAGGTTTATTGTCTTTCTCAACGCAGTTGAAGAGGGAGTCGTGACAATACTGGTGCGCTTTGATTCCTTTTTCCGTTTTTAATTGGTAAAGATCATCATAAGTAAATTCTGCAAGGAGGTTTTGGGATGGTTGATTGATTTCGTATGAAGTTAGGTTAGATACAGCATCATATGTTAAATTTTCTGAAAAGAAGGGGGAGTTAATTTTTTCAAGTTGTGAATTTAAATTGTATTGATAAGCAACAGTTCCGGTAGGTTTTTCCTCTTCCAAAAGGTTGCCTGCAAGATCATACTCCTTATAAATATGGCAATACTGTTCAACTCCCTCTTTGTAGCGTTTTACTTCGCGTAAGCGTAGTGCATCATATAGGTATTCAATGGATGAGCTATCAGGAAGAATAACATGCAAGGGTCTTGCTAGACCATCATAGGAATAGTTGATTTCATAACCCGTTCCAAGTATTTCCTTGACCATGTTATTGCAAGCGTCATATTCACGATGAGTTGTTTCATTATTGATGGAATCATAAGATTTAATCAAATTACCATTTAAATCGTATTCATAGGTGTAGCAAAAGCTATTATCATTAGAGCTAAATGTTTTTAATCGACCAAATGCATCATAAGTGTGTTCAATGACAGTTCCATCAGCTTTAATGGTTCTTAATTTTTCACCAAATGCATTATAAATAAATGTTGTGACCTTTTCTTCTTCAGTTTCCGCTGCTTCGGTTATGGAAATGGGTAAATTTAGCTCATTATAGGCCCATTTCGTAATGACTTTTTTTGTTTCTATCTCATCACAAATGGCTGATTCAATTGTGAACTTCAAGTTCTGATTAGCATCATAGCCAATTTCTTTCTTAGCAATGAGTTTACCAAAACTATTTTTTTTGCTGATTGTTTCAACCTTGCCAAAAATATTGAATTCAGAAGTTGTAAAAATTCCCAAAGCATCTTGTGAATGTGTAACAAGAATTTTTTGACCATTTTTAAAAAGATATTCATAACTCAATAAGGTGGAATTTCCTAATGGATCGGTAATTTTAATCGGTCGATGTTGTGAATCAAAGCAACTGATAGTGCGGAAAAGACCCGACGGTCTTTCTTGAACGATTTCAATTTTATTGCCTGCAGCATCATAAAGGTACTCTTCTTTTGCCAAGAGAATGTTATTTTCATCAAAACTTGATTCTTCAACAACGCGGCCTAAAAGATCAAATTTTTGGACTTTTAATAAATAGGATGAATCATTCACCCATTGTTTAGTCGCATAAACTCTTTGAAATTCATCATACTCATATTCTGTCAGGCAATTTTCTTTTCTAACAGATTTTAAAAGCCCTGAGATTGTATAAGAGTAATATGTTATTACTCCTTCTGCGTCGGTCTCAGTAAGTTTATGAAAACTGTTGTACGTGGAACATTTTCTTGTAAGGGGTTCACCTGTAGTTGAATAACATTCCTCGGATAAAATTCTTCCTAAGCAATCGTGCGTGAATAAAGTAACAAGGCCATTTTTAGAAATCTTCTTTAGGGTACCATCGCTATGGTATTCACGGGTTTCTACGGCTCCACTTGGTGTAATGATTTGAGTTGGCTGGCCTCTGCAGTTATAAGAGGTAAAGGTGATGTTTCCAAGTGCATCCGTTTTAGAAGTCATATTGCCAAAAACATCAAATTCTTGGTAAATGGTTGCTGCAACGGTTTGATTTAAGGGATTGATTTGGCTAGGTATTTGAATTTTAATTTGGCGGCCAAATTCATCATATTCATATTCTGTTTTTTGACCAAAAGGATCTACCACTGCAACTAATTGGTTCAAGTGATTATAAACGTTAGATACCACCAAAACCGTTCCATCATCATGGCATTCCTTTTCAGCTATTTTTCGTCCGCAAAAATCATATACGTACTCTTTATGAAAACTTTTATCTAACTCCTTTTCATAAATAAGTTCATCATTTCGATTATAGGATTTAACTGTTACCTGTCCTAAAGGATTTTCTTGACGTATAACATTGCCATGCGCATCATAATCGATGTTTTGGGTATATCTTAACATGTTATTGGCATCAAAAACTTGCTGCTGTATTAGATTTCCTTCAATTGAGTAACTGTTGACTACCTTTTTGAAAAGAACTTCGCGTCCGGTATTCATGTCCAGATAAAAATCTTCAACTTGAACAGGTAGTCCAAAGGGTACTTGCTGGCTATTAATTGTTCGTGTAATTTTTCTTTGGGTTACATAACTTAAATTATTGAGATCATACTCTCGACCATCATCTATAACGTATTGGATGCATGAGCCAAAGTTGTCATATTCAAAAAATTCCCTTATACGGATAATTCCTTGCTCAAGTGTAAACTTGGATTTAACTAAATCTTTGTTAGATTTGTAGGTGTATTGAATGTTTTTTCCATTAGGCCAAATCTCTTCCAGAAGAAGGTTTCTCTCATCATTACTATAGCGATAGTGCATGGTGAAGCGATCAGACCCATCTTTAATGGGTTTCTTTTTAGCTTCATCAAAGTTAACGAATTTTTCGTTCCCTTTTAAATTTCCAAAAAAAGAATCTTTAATGACATTACCCTTAGAATCATAAGTAAAAGACTTTGCTGCAACAATGCGACGATGCTCATCCTTCATTAAATGACAGAGAACGTTACCTTCATTGCTCCAATAAAAATGCTCGGATGAATAACGTTGATGATTTGCAGTTCCACGATATTTGATGATTTTGGAAATGCGAAGATCTTCCTCATACCAGTAAGCTTTTAGATGATTTTTGGCATCATACACATAGGTCACCCCTTTTTTTAATTCTCCATGTTTTCCGCAATTGCGATCATAAACAAACTTGTGAGTCTTAATAGGGGTTGGGTCAAACCCAACAGGAGCAAATAGTTTCTTCACGCGCCCATGGCTAAAAGTGCCTACAGCGTCGTAATACTCAAGGCTCAAAAACCTTGCCTCGGGCATCTTTTTTTTACGGATTTTTAACCCGGAGATATCAATGTATTTGTATTTTTCATAAGGTGCGTTTGGACGTATAACTTCTTCGATGCGGTATTTTGATTTAGAATCCTCTCGATGCTTTGGAAATTTTTTTATTTTATAAGTCACTTTTCTGCCATCGGAGGCTTCTACTTGAAGTTGCAGTTGTCGGTCGAGTTCTTTTATTGGTAAAAAATTGAATTTTATTTTAGCAAACTTTACTTTTAATGAATCATCCGTTGCTTTTATGCTCTTTAAACCATGTGGCTGGTATTCATAACTTAAAATGTTTCCGGTACATTTTTTTTCATTTAGTAATTGAGAAGTATATACTTCATCATTAGCATCGGCCTTAGTATTTCCAAAATGTAGTGTTGACCCATTTTCTGCAAATACTGCCATGTTGTAATTTCGATCTCGTTTAATATAGCTATTTTTTATATGAGTGCGCGCAGAAAGAATTCCTGAGCTAATATTTGTAAACCCTTTGCTGTCATTTGATTGATAAGGGGAAATAGTAGATTTATTATGTCTATACCCTCCGGAATAAGTAGCATGCCTTCCATCTTTATTTGTATAGTACGCAGCAAATTCTTCAGACTCTTTTGGATAAGAATATTTTATTTGGCTTTCATGGTTATGGTGCCAGCCACCATATAAGCCGTCCATTTCATAATCTTTTCCATTATAATATCGACATAAAGTAAGAGGTTCCGGGCCATGCATTTTTAAGTCACATGAACTTTCTAAATAGTCACCAGTAATAGCACTTACACAGCCATTTATTATAGATGGTGCACCCCCATCTGTATTTGAGAGTGGTAACCCTTCGGAAAAAACAACTAAAGGGCAATATAGTAAGCAAAAGAAGAAGAATTTGAATATTATACGGTTCATAGTCCTGCAATGTAGAATGAAAAGTTATAAAAAACGTATAGTCATATCTAATGCAGGTAATATTTACAAGATAAAAATGGGAATTTTAAAGTGTCTTTTTTAACTGTCTTGCTTTTTTCATAAAAACTCTATAAGTTAAAAAATAATTTATGAATGGGCTAATAAGCTTAAAATTTTAGTCATTCATTTTAAAAACTAAATAAAGATTAAGTTATGCAAAAACAAGTCATGCTTGAGCATAAGCACGAAGCTATAGATCCTTCCATTTTGAGGATCTTCAAGAACTTAAAGTTTACTATTTTCAAATTTTTTGGTTTTTTTATTTTTTTATCTTTCTTTTCTTTTCAACTATTATCTTCTGAAGCCTATTCGTTAGCAGATACTTTAGCTCTTACTCTTCTAAATAACCCGGATCTTAATTCTTTTAGCTATGATTTACGCGCCGGAGACGCTCGAATTCTACAAGCCGGTTTTAGACCCAATCCAGGGCTTGATGTATTGACTGAAAACATTGGCACGCCCATCTTTTTGCAGACAACCTTCATGTTAAGTCAGTTGATCGAGCTTGGAGAAAAGCGTGAGGCTAGAGTTAAATTTGCTAAAAATGAAAAGGATAGGATTGCTTTAGATTATGAAGTCATGAAAAGGCAACTCTATGTTAATACGACTCTATTATTTATTGACGTTTTAATTAGTCAACAAAAGCTTGCCTTTCTTGAAGAGAATCTAAATGTTCTTCAAAATTTTTCCTCTACTGTTGAAAAACGGAAAAAAGCAGGTAAAGCTTCGGTGATTGAAGAATCCAATTTTGTTGTTTTACTAAATACTGCCCTTATTGATTTGAAAAATGGTCAAAATGAGCTTAAAGTTGCAAAAAACAAATTAGCCGCTCAATGGGCAGATACAAGTAACGATGCGTTTTTCGTTTTGGGCGACTTAGATTGGATTCCTGTAGTGACGTCTCTTGATAAAATGGGTGAGTTAATCCACGAACATCCGCAGGTTGTTCGTTCTTACTTTGAGGACAATCTTCGATCGGCAAGAATTGCATTAGAAAAAAGCAAGGCTTATCCGGACGTTAGTTTAAATGGGGGGCCTCGTTATTTAAATGAGGCAAGAAAATGGGTAGGGGTAGTTGGATTTTCCGTTCCTCTTCCTGTTAACGATCGAAACCAGGGAAGAATTTGGGAGTCTAGAGAAAATTTAAATAAGCTTGAAAAAGAAAGAGAAGCCCTCCGGATTAAGCTAATTACCGAACTTAACACTTCTTATTTAACAATTGAGACAGTCACCTACGAGCTAAATCTTTTAAAAAATACAGTTTTGCCAGCTGCACAAAAGGCCTATGATTTTAGCCATAAAGGCTATGAATTGGCTAGATATAACTACTTGGAATTAATAGAAACACAAAGAGCTTATAAAACATCAAAAATTCAGTATCTGCAAGCTTTAGGAGAATACCACAAGGCTCTAGCTGTTCTTCAAGGTTTAACCGGTTCAAAAGCAATTATTAATGAATGTGAGGAATTATGAAAAATAAACCCCTTATAATGAATATCCTAGTTTTATTTGTAGTTGTTGTTGTACTAGCATTAGGATTTGTTTATTTTAGACCAATATTGTCAGATGGATTATTTGAGATCGAAAAATCAGGTAGTCATGATTCATCTCACCCTGAAGATACTGATGATTACATTAGAGGGCCTCATCGGGGTAGATTATTACAAGATGGGGATTTTCAAGTTGAGGTGACCATTTATGAGCCGGAAGGCGTTCCTCCTAAATTTAGAATCTATTTTTATAATAATGGAATGGCTGTTAGTCCTTCCGAAGTTCAATACCAAATGGAACTTAAGCGTATTAATCGAACAGAAAATATTCCATTTAAAATAGATGGAGATTATCTTGAGAGTACGGTTGAAGCAACTGAACCCCATTCCTTTAAAGTTAAAGCTGTCGCTACTTTTAAAGATAAGATTCACCCGTTTGAATATGAATCTTATGAGGGGCGAGTGGAAATTTCTCAAAGTGCAATCAGTTCAAATTTTATTAAGATCGAAAAAGCACAACCTGCAATGTTGAAAATGACTTTGAATGTCATGGGTAAAATAATGCCAAACGAAGAAACAACAGTCTATATTAGTCCGAGGTTCCCCGGAGTAGTCAAAGTTGTCTATAAAAAGTTAGGGGATTATGTCCAAAAAGGAGAATTACTTGCTGTTATTGAAAGTAATGAAAGCTTGCAGAACTATAAAATAAAATCTGAAATTAATGGCATGATAATAAAAAAAGATATCAGTATTGGAATGTATTTATCGGGGCAAGAAAACGCTTTTGTGATTTCTAATTTAAGTACGGTATGGGCTGATTTTAACATTTATGGTCATGATCTATCTCAAGTTCAGGTTTCAGATCCAATAGAAGTGAAAAGCTTGGACGGTAAGATAAGTCAAGAATCAACAATTTCCTATATATCGCCCTTTGGTCATGAGAGCACCCAAAGTGTCGTTGCAAGGGTTGTGTTAGATAATCAAAAACAAATCTGGAAGCCGGGATTATTTATTTCAGGTGAAATCACGGTTGATAAGTTTTTTGTGAATGTGGCCATTAAGGATAGTGCTTTGCAAACTTTTAGAGATTGGGATGTTGTATTCATCGCTTCAGGAGACTTGTATGAAGTAGTTCCTGTTCAGATTGGAAGACGAGATAAAGAGTGGATAGAGATTACTTCAGGACTATCGGATGGGGATTATTACGTAGCTGAAAATAGCTATATTTTAAAGGCAGATTTAGAAAAAACAGGTGCGTCACACGATCATTAAAGAAAGATTAGAACCATGCTTGATAAAATTATTAAATTTTCAATAGAACATAGCTTCTTCACATTCTTGGGTGTATTCCTAATTGTTATTTTTGGGGTCTATAATTATCAACGTCTGCCAATTGATGCCGTTCCGGATATCACAAACGTTCAAGTTCAAATAAACACCGAGGCTCCTGGTTATTCTCCTCTTGAAGTTGAACAGCGGATTACTTTCCCGATTGAAACCATAATGTCAGGCTTACCTCAATTAGATTATACAAGATCTTTATCGAGATACGGTCTTTCACAAGTGACCGTTGTGTTTAAAGACGGTACAGATGTCTATTTCGCAAGGCCTTTAATCAGTGAAAAATTACAAGAAGTAAAAGCCAAGCTTCCAGAAAAAATCACACCCATCATGGGACCTATTGCCACAGGACTTGGCGAGATTTTTATGTATCTTGTCAAAAATGGTATTAAGGGATCTCTTAAGCATACTCCTACTGATTTAAGAACAATTCAAGATTGGATTATTAAACCTCAGCTAAAAAATACTCCGGGTGTTATTGATGTGAATTCAATTGGAGGGTATGTCAAGCAGTTTCACGTTACCCCTTACCCTGATCGCTTGATTGCTTATGGTTTAGGATTAAATGAGATTATCGATGCTTTAATGGAAAACAATTCAAATGTAGGTGCAGGTTATATAGAACGCAACGGCAAGCAGTATTTAATAAGATCAGATGGCCAAGTCAAAAATATTGAAGAGATCAAAAAAATTGTTGTTAAAACATCAGATGGGATCCCTGTCTACATCGAAAATGTCGCAGATGTGATTTTAGGTCAGGAGTTGAGAACGGGAGCTGCCACTTCCAATGGAGAAGAAGTTGTTTTAGGCACTGTTTTCATGTTGATGGGAGAAAATAGCCGTGAAGTTTCTCAATCAGTAAGTGAAAAAATCAAAGAAATTAATAAAACATTGCCAAAAGGAGTGATGGTTCAACCGGTTTATAATCGTACGGTTTTAGTAGATGCAACCATTGAGACAGTGAAAAAGAATTTGTTTGAAGGGGCCTTACTTGTTATTGTTGTTTTATTTGTTCTTTTAGGAAACTTTAGAGCCGCACTTTTGACTGCCCTTGTAATTCCCCTCTCTATGCTATTTACAATTAGCGGGATGGTAGCAAGTAAAATTAGCGGAAATTTAATGAGTTTAGGAGCTATTGATTTTGGTATTATTGTAGATGGAGCCGTAATTATCGTTGAAAATTGCTTAAGAAAGCTTTCTGAAGAGCAAGTACAACTCAAAAGAAGCCTTACAAAAAAAGAACGATTTTCTGTGGTATCGGATGCTACAAGAGAGGTTATCAAACCGAGTATCTTTGGGGTTTTAATCATTATGGTAGTATATCTTCCTATTTTAACACTTACTGGTGTTGAGGGTAAGATGTTTCACCCTATGGCATACACCGTATTATTAGCCCTAACCGGTGCGCTTATTTTTTCCATTACCTTCATTCCGGCAGCTATTGCAACATTTATTGGAGAGGTTTCTGAAAAAGAAAATTTTATCATTCATCTAGCAAAAAAGATCTATGCTCCTCTTTTGAAAACTGCTTTGTTGTTTCGATACATTGTAGTTTTATTAGCTTTGGTATTCGTTGCTTTTACCCTATTTTTAGCAAGTCAAATGGGAGGTGAGTTTCTTCCAAATCTTGACGAAGGAGACATGGCTATCCATGCTTTAAGAATACCCGGTACAAGTCTTACGCAAGCAATTGCAATGCAAGACATTGTTGAAAAAAGATTAAAAGAGTTTGTGGAAGTTAAAGAAACTTTTTCAAAAATTGGAACAGCTGAGATTGCGACAGACCCGATGCCTCCGAGTGTGACAGATGGATTCGCTATTTTAAAGCCAAAATCAGAGTGGCCAGATCCTAAGTTAACTCGAGGTGAATTGGTTGAACGTATTGAAAAAGCTTTGAAAGAAATTCCCGGTAATAATTATGAATTCACACAACCTATTCAAATGCGCTTTAACGAATTGATTTCCGGAGTGAGAAGTGATGTTGCAGTTAAGATTTTTGGCGACGACATGGAAACGCTTATGCAAACAGGAAAAGAAATTGAAAAGGTATTAAAGGAAACATCAGGGGCCTCTGATGTAAAAATCGAACAAACTACGGGACTACCTGTATTAACTGTATCTATCAATAGAAATTTGCTTTCTCGTTATGGTCTAAATATCTCTGATGTCCAAGATATTATTGCTATATCAATGGGCGGAAAACAAGCAGGTGAGATATTTGAAGGAGATAAACGCTTTGATTTAATTGTTAGATTACCCGAACATATAAGAAAAGACATTGAAAATTTAAAACGCATTCCCATTCCATTGAAAAGTGATATAAAGAATAGGCAAAGCCAATACCCAGCCATTCTCTTAGAGGATATTGCAGAATTTCAAATTAAAGAAGGTCCAAATCAAATTAGCCGAGAAAATGGTAAAAGAGTTCTCAATGTTACTGCCAATGTAAGAGGAAGGGATTTACAAGGTTTTGTCAATGAAGCGCAAGAAAAAATTGAAAAACAAGTAGAAACACCACCAGGCTATTGGCTTAGATGG
Organism: Chlamydiia bacterium; assembly: GCA_038257035.1. Lineage (GTDB taxonomy): Bacteria > Chlamydiota > Chlamydiia > Chlamydiales > Parachlamydiaceae > JBBSJT01. The sequence goes on along the minus strand of JBBSJT010000054.1, from coordinate 4,122 downwards.
GGTGGCCAATTCCAACAACTTATCTCTGCGACCCAAAGACTACAACTTGTCGTTCCCATTACCTTGGGTTTAATTTTTATTTTACTCGTTTCGACTTTTGGTTCTGTTAAGGATGCCCTAATCATCTTTACAGGTGTTCCTCTGGCATTAACCGGTGGAGTAATCTTTTTATGGCTTAGAGATATACCGTTATCAATTTCAGCAGGAGTAGGATTTATTGCTCTTTCCGGAGTTGCCGTTTTAAACGGGATCGTGATGGTTTCTTTCATTAAACGTCTTTATGAAGAAAAAAATTATCCATTAGAAGATGCTATTGTGGAAGGTTCTGTAATGCGTCTTCGCCCCATCTTAATGACAGCTTTAGTGGCATCATTAGGATTCATTCCTATGGCTTTAGCAACAGGTCGTGGAGCTGAAGTTCAGCAACCTCTTGCTACAGTAGTTATAGGAGGAATTATTTCATCAACCTTATTAACTCTTTTTGTCTTACCCTCTTTATACCTAATTTTTAATAGGAATAAAACACCAAATCAAGAATCTCAATCTGTTGAATAGTTATTCTAACACCTTAATAGTTAATACAACCTAGTAAGGTAAATCCGTCCCTCACTAAACCCAAATCTTTTGTTGTAGCACCACTTTGTGGTGCAGTTTTTATCAAACTAACCGGTGGTTTTACCAGCGGCTATCTATGTAAAACCGCTCTGCGGTTGAAACCATCCCCCATTTTTCATCACGGAGTGATGCTACATAGGTAGCCGGTGGTGAAACCACCGGTAAGGTTTAAAATAAGGCCGCACCACAGAGTGGTGCTACAAATCAGATTCAATGATTATAAAAAAGTGGGAGGGGGTTCGGACTTACTATACAGTTTGCTAGCGCTTCTAGCATATGCATAAAGAATGATCAATTCATAGATGATGATGAGAGGTGTGGCAAGCATCACCTGTGTGAAGATGTCAGGAGGGGTCAGGATAGCGCTTATAATAAAGGCGAATAGAATAAAATAGCGTCTTGATTTTTGAAGCTGATGGTAAGATAAAACCTGCATCTGAACTAGAAAGAGCGCTATAACGCACATCTCAAAACTAATGGCATTTCCAATAAGCAAAAGAACCGTGTAATCTAAATAATTGGAAAGGGACCAGAAATTAGTACCGATTTCCTGATTAAAAAGAGTTAGATATTGGTTTGCAATGGGAATGGTAACGAAGAATGCAAAGCCTGCACCAAGAGACATGAACAATACGGAAAGTGCAATAAAGGGTGTCAGCAATCTATAAAATCTCTGTTCAAGAGCCGGCGCAACAAAGTTTAAAAGGAAATATAGAATAATCGGTGAAGTTGCAGCAAGACCTATAAAAAAGCAAACTTTGAATGTGATTAAAATTCCATCAATTGGGCTGAATATAAGTAATTTTGATGCGGATTCAGCTATGTCGATTGTTAGATTGCCTTGAGGCGGAATGGATACTTTATTCCCAACAATCTTAACGTTTAAAGATTGATTAATGACTATGGCATCATTTGGCAGTGTGTAAAGCTCAATTTTCTGACTTTCATTAATAATCTGCTCGCGGAGGATTTTTTTTTGTGATAAAGGCGTGGAAAGGGGTGCTTGCAGAAATGCAAAAATTTCCCTGTAAAAGAAAAGTGAGACAATGACCCCAATTGCAAGGACGCATAAAGATTTAAGGATTGTTTTTCTTAATTCGTCTGCATGTTGCCAAAATGTTTGATCAGATAGGCTCATGCGTCATCATTTTCAATTTTCTTTTGCGGTGTTACATCTTCAGGGCAATCTTCATTACAAGCTTTTTTAAATTCGCGAATGCCTTTTCCAAGACTCCTTGCTAATTCAGGAAGTCTTTTTCCACCAAAAAGAATCAACATGATGCACAAGATAACAATTAACTCTCCGTAACCGATCATAATATCCTCTTTTTAGCTTGAAGTAATCAATTCTTGCATTTCTTCCAACAATTGAGACAATTCAGCTTTTTGGGTTTTGGTTGTTTTAAAGCGTTTATTCTTAATTAATGTAAGCGTGCGTTTTAAATGTTGAATGGCTGTAGCTCCCATCGAGTGGCCACGCTTGTCGTTTGAAGCCAAAGGAAATAAATCACGGATGATGATTAAAAGTTGCGACTTTGTTTCGCCCTTATAATTTTCTACAACATTCTGCTTCTGAACAAAAGGCGCATCCCGGCTTGCAAGCGTGTAAATCGCCTGCCTTGGCATCGATTCGATTTGTGGACGCAACGGCTTTGGCAGGGCTTCATAAAATTCATAATATTGCATCAAGTTATAAGGCGTTTGTCTATTGCCGTAAGCTGTTGTCAACCAGGCAGTGAAGGCACCATCTTTATATTTTTTAAGTAAAGTTTGAACTTTTTTGATGCGCTCGCCGTGCAAAATTGCGGCCTGATTATTAATCGCTTTTACTTCTGAGGTAATGGAAATTAACGAATTCAAATCGTAACTGATATCTGTTTTTTCATCTGCATGAGCGATTAAAATTTCTTCCAGAAGAGATTTTTCGTGACTGCTTAATTCGGAAACACTGAAAACCCCAGAAAAACTTGTCAAGTTGCCAGACGATGATTGTTTTGCCATCTCCGCCATTTTTGATGAGCCGCTGTCTGATTTTTTTAGTCTTTTAGAAAGTAGTTCGTTGATATTGCCCAATTTTTTGCTCCTCTTAATAGACCTCCTTTGAAATTCAAATTTCAAAAAAGGTCTAATGTAAAACCGCTTTACATTCGCTTTAAAATTTCTTTAGATATAGCAATGTAATCTTCAGCTGCCCGAGCTTTTGGATCTGTTTCAAAAACAGGTTTACCAAAAACGGAAGCCTCGGATACAGATATGTCACGTCGGACTTTAGCTTTTAATAATTTTTCAGGAAAAGTGGATTCGATCACATCCAAAAAAGCCTCGTTGCTTTTGCCGCGCGGGTTCCAAAAAGATAAAACTACACCTAAAACATTTAAAGGATGACGCTGACCAATGCTTCCCATGAATTGTGCAAGGCGCTCTAGCCCTTTAACGCTATAAAACTCAGCCGTTGCACAAACGAGTGTGTGATGCGCTGCTATGAGTGCAGATTCTGTCAACCAGCAAAGCGATGGTGGTGTGTCAATAATCACAATGTCGTAGGGTGCATCAACTAAAATATCTCTTAAACGCTCATGCGAGTAGCGATCTGCTGCAAGTTGGCCTGTTACCTCGATCCTTTCAAGCCATGTATCTGCCGGAACTAAATCCAAATTTTTAAAGGATGTTTTTTTGATTACATCTTTTAAAGATTTGGTTCCTTGTAGAACATTGGCCATAGAGTCGTTTTCATCCGGATCAAATCCAAGGCCTGTTGTTAAATTGGCTTGTGCATCAAAATCAATAAGCAAAACTTTTTTCTTATGGAATTTGGCAAAAGCTGCCCCCAAATGGAGGCTTGTCGAAGTTTTAGCGGTTCCGCCTTTAAAGCTACTGATAGCAATCGTTTGCATATAAAATCCATTACCTTTAAGAGGGTTCTTGTTTACTAAATGCTGATTGTAGCTGACGCTGATTTCTTTCAATATCAATTTTTTTAATAAACTCATCGATATTCAGTTCACCATGGACAACATTATCTCGGGTTCTTAAATTGATTGTATTGTTCTCCACTTCCTTATCGCCAATAGTAAGCATGTAATTTACTTGCTCAAGTTGCGCGTTACGCACTTTTTTGCTTACAGATTCTGAAGAATCATCAATTTCAACTTGAAACTTCGCATCTTTTAATTTTTTCAAAAGAGTTTCAGCGTAAGGCAAGTGTCTATCGGCAACAATCAAGATTCTAACCTGCACAGGGCTTAACCAAAGTGGGAACTTGCCTACAAAATGTTCGATCAAGATACCAAAGAATCGCTCGATTGAGCCAAAAATGGCTCGATGAATCATGACAGGTCTTTGACGTGAGCCATCAGGAGCAATGTATTCAAGTTCAAACTTTTCAGGAAGAGCCATATCAAGTTGGATGGTTCCACACTGCCAGCTACGATTTAGAGCATCGCGAATATGAAAATCAATTTTTGGTCCGTAAAAAGCGCCATCGCCGGGATTAATCTTATAAGGGCT
>JBBSJT010000053.1:0-15722 GCA_038257035.1 Chlamydiia bacterium | reverse complement strand
GTCGCGCGATAGGAATATATGTTTTTTAGAGATTTGATCTAAATAGTCTTTTTTAATTCTTCCTCGCGCTTTTAAGCGCGCTTTCTTCGCGTCTCTTCCCGCAAGCTGAGCTTGCGCTTCTTCGCGCCCTTCGCGGTGAAAAAAGGAAAAAAAAACTATAGGTAAAAAATGTTATTGACGACACATCTTGAAAAAGCCAAGCAAAAAGAAGAAAGTAATTTTCATCCAAAAGCTGCCTTTTCCAAGGATTATCAAAGGCTTGAAAGATTAGAAAGCCAAGATCGTCTAGCCTACAATCATGATGTCGATCGTATCATTCATTCAAAGCCTTATTCTCGGTATGTGGATAAAACTCAAGTTGTTTACCTAGCTGATAATGACCATATCACTCATAGAAGCCTTCACGTGCAACTTGTCAGCCATTTTGCACGTAGTATCGCAGAAGATTTAAATCTGAACGTCGATTTGGTTGAAGCAATTTCTTTGGGCCATGATGTGGGTCATCCACCTTTTGGACATGAGGGTGAAGGGTATTTATCTAAAATTTCTGTAGAGTATGGGAATGGAACTTTTGCACATCCATGGCAGTCTTGTCGTCTTTTTTCTGAAATTGACCCTTTAAATTTATGCCTGCACGTTTATGATGGTTTTTTATGCCACGATGGAGGGTTATCAAGCACTAAATTGGTACCAAATTTTGGAAAAACCTGGGATGATCATTTACGAGAAAAAGAAGAAAAACTTAAAAATCCAGAAAAAAACATCATGCCAGGTACATTGGAGGGATGTCTTGTTAAAATAAGCGACACCATAAGTTATATTGGCAGAGACATCGAAGATGCAATCAGCATCGGACTTATCGAAAGAAAAGATATTCCAAAAACCATTTTAGGAAACACTAACCGCGATATTTTACAAGTTCTTAAATCTGATTTAACCTTAATGAGTGAAGGCAAAGATTATATTGCCATTTCCGATGAGGCTTTAAGTAGCTTAAAAGTTTTGCGTGAATTTAATTTTGCAAATATTTACCTTCATCCAAAACTAAAAAGCCAATCCAAAAAAATTAGTCAAAGTTATCAAATATTATTTGATTTTCTTTATGAAGACCTTATAAAAAACGAACAAGCAAGCTATATATGGCTCAACTTTTGCCACAATAAACCAAAAAAATATTTGGCGGGATCAACACCGGTTCAGTTGGTTATCGATTTTGTGGCAGGAATGACAGATTCCTTCTTTATTCGTACCCTTGAATCCTTTATTTTACCACAGCGTATAAGATTACATCAATGAATGACATTTCTCTATTAATTGAAACTAGCACAGAACGCGGTTTCGTGGCTTTATTTCGAGACAAAACCCTGATTTACCATGGAATCCTGCCGTTTGGTTTGCAAAATTCAGCAACACTTTTTCCTGAAATTCTTAAAGCTTTTACAGCTCATGGGCTCGAGCCATCAAATTTAAAACTTATAATGACAGGAATTGGTCCGGGCTCCTACACCGGAATTCGGGTGGGCGCAATCGTTGCTAAAACTTTAGCATTTGCTTTACAGATTCCACTCGTTGGAATTTGCAGTTTGGAAGGTTTTATCCCGAAAGAAGATGGTTATTTTGCCTCAATTATTGATGCAAGGATTGGCGGAGTTTATCTTCAAACAGGCAAAAAGGAAGGTGCAGTTGTAAGCCTTAGAGAACCAATGGTTATGAATATTCCGGAAGCGGCTATTTTACTAAAAGAAGTTGCCACCATTACAACTCCAAACGCATCTTTGCTTGACACACGATTTAAAAAAAATGGTGACAGTTTCACTATTTTAGAAGCGGATCCTGATCCTATCCAAATGGCAAATAAAGGCTTTTCCAAATTTGAAGCCGGCGATTACCGCAAAGACCAGCATCTTGAGCTTCTCTATTTGCGGTAACCGCTAAGAGAGACCTTTTTACCGCGAAGGCCGCGAAGAAAGACGCGAAGGCACGCGAAGAAAGCGCGCTAAAGCGCGAGATGAAGAAAGAATCTTTGTTTGTTCAAAAAGTATCTCTCTTTAGTCTTTGTTTTTCGCGCTTCAGCGCGCTTCTTCGCGTTTCTTCCCGCAGCGTAAGCTGCGCTTCTTCGCGGCCTTCGCGGTAAAAAGATCCAACCTAGCGGTAACTTCTTACTTATCGTTCTGCTCTTCATGGTGAAAAAGTTGGCAATAGCGCAAAGCATCCAATAAACCTATTGATTAATATCTCCTCTAATTGTATAATATTAAGTATTGGTTAGCTTGAATTCGTGTTTAGGTATTTCTTAAATCGACTTCTCGTCTATGTTTAAACCCATAAACTTTTTAAAAGGAATGAACTAAATGACAATTGTTAAAGTTCGAGTTGGCGAGCCTATTGATAAAGCTCTTCGTGCATTAAAGAAAAGACTTGATAAAGAAGGCGTGATGAAGTCTGTTAAGGCTCATCGTTTCTATTCTAAACCATCCATTGCAAAACGTGCAAAATCTAAAGCTGCTTTGAAATATAAAAGAACTCGCTAGTCGTTTATTAAAATCTCATCACATGATGTCAATCCAAGGATCTTTTTTATTGGATTGACCCGTAAAATATGGACATTTTTATGGCTGAATACTATGAAACCCTGGGTATTTCTAAGTCCGCTAATGCAGACGAAATAAAAAAAGCTTACCGTAAGAAAGCGTTACAATTCCATCCTGACAAAAACCCCGGAGATAAAGAAGCTGAAAAGCAATTTAAGGAAATTTCCGAGGCTTATGAGGTTTTAAGTGACGAGAAGAAGCGTCAACTTTATGACCGTTATGGTAAAGATGGTGTTCAGGCCGGTCAGTTTGGCCAAGGTAGCCAAGGTGGATTTTCTTCCATGGATGAAGCTCTTCGCACCTTTATGGGAGCTTTTGGCGGAATGGGCGGCGGAGAAACCATTTTTGAGAGCTATTTTGGCGGTGGCGGATTTGGTGGCCCACAACCTGAGATGCGTCGTCAAGGAGCTAGTAAACGTGTCAACATTACAGTTTCTTTTGAAGAGGCTGCAAAAGGTGCTGATAAAGAGCTTGCTATAACTAACTACGTGACTTGCAAAACTTGCAGCGGTAAAGGTACCCCGACAAGCGACGGAATAAAAAAATGTAAGCGTTGCAGAGGTGCCGGTCAAATCAATGAGCAACGTGGCTTCTTTAGCATGACAATGCCTTGTCCTGACTGTCAAGGAATGGGACAGGTCGTCACCAATCCTTGCAAAGATTGTCACGGCGAAGGTATTGTTAAAGAAAAGCAGCATGTTAAAGTCCATATTCCTGCCGGTGTCGATAATGGCATGCGCTTAAAAATGAGTGGCTATGGTGATGCAGGACAAGGCGGCGGTCCATCAGGTGATCTTTTCGTATTTATTACCGTTGAAAAACATGAGATGTTTGAGCGCGAAGGAAACGATGTCATTATTGATCTTCCTATTAGCTTTTCTGAAGCTGCTTTAGGTTGCATAAAAGATGTTCCTTCGGTACTAAAGCATACATGCCGTGTAACAATCCCTGAAGGCACTCAAAACAGCAAAATCTTCCGCATTAAAGGCGAAGGCTTTCCTAATGTTCATGGACAAGGAAAAGGAGATTTTCTTGTTCGCATTTTTGTTGAAACACCAACAAAATTGTCAGCAAAACAAAAAGAACTCCTTGAAGAATATTCCAAGCTTGAAGGACCTGCCAACCTGCCAAAACGCGGTGGCTTCCTTGACAAGATTAAAGGCCTATTTGCTAAACGCTAAACTTTAAGAGTTTTTGGCAAATTCTACTTCGGTTCGTGGAGAGAGCTTAATATAGATCTCTCGCGAACCTTTTCTATCTCTTACCTGTTCCTGTGAATTTCTTCTAACTCTTACTTTTTCAATCGAATCTCTTTTATCTTCATTTGTAACAGCTCTTGGAAGTTCATCCTCGTCTGATGAAATAAGAGCATTGCTTTTTCTAGATCCAAAAAGTTTTTTTATTTTGATATCTGTTGGATTTTTGTTTATAAAGTTTTCTTCTTTAACTTCAAACGTGTTAAAAGAGTGGCTGACAGGCTCCATAATATGCTCCGTGGGATTTTTTGTTTGTTTTGTGTTGTAGCACAAGCTGTAATTAACGTCACTTCAAATTTAAAAAAAAGATTATCCCTATAATTTATACTTGAATTTATGAACTGCATTTATGTATATATTTCACATGGAACCTAAAAGACTTAATTTAAACTTATCACAATCAGAGCTTTCCTCAACTCTATATAATCCTGATGCAGCTGAATTAAACAAAAAGACAGGAAGGCTTTGGGAATGCATCTCAAGAACTTTGCAATCTGGTGGCGGTTATATTTACCAATTCAAATTGAAACCGGAATTTGACACGGTTACCGCAAATCTTCAAAGCAAAGATTGTTTGATGGCCGCACAGGCCAAATCAAAAGAAATATTTCCGGCCCTTGAAATTTATGCAGAAGACTACCCTTATCTTGATCTAAGATTTCAAAAAAATAAAGAACTTCAGGAGGAGTGGATTGAGGAGAAATGTAACATAGTTCTTCGTAATACAAATGGACTTCTTCCAAGTACAAATAGGACTATAACTGAAATTTTCCAAACTCTTAGACAAACTATTAAGGCTGGATTGGATAAACGCCTAAAGATTGGTGAAGATTTGAGGAAACTCGGATTTAAAAAAATAACTAATCGAAAAGGAGTTTATTTTTTTCTTCCCAGTCGTGATGTTATCATTGAACGTTTTGCTAAGCTAAAAAATATTAGACCTAACTTAGGAAGTTTAAAATTAGCTTCTAGCCAGGATGTAGCTAACGATATGGATTTTGTCAGAAACTATGTGACCCATGACGGACTTCTTTCTGAAGGTGCTGAATTCATGCATGACCATTCAGCACATATTCTTCCTTTACTCTTTTTAAAACTTGAATCTGAAAGCTTATCTTCAAAACATACCTATGAGAAGAGTAAAAAGAGAATTAACAATTACGTTCAAGTAGCCTATGAAAGAATTATCAATGCTGAAAGGGGAATGATGAAAGGCACTTTGGTGGTTGATCAAGCATACAAAGACCGATTTAAGAATGATTTGAATTTACTCAAGACAGGTTTAGGAATCATAGTAGACCGATTGGCCGCAATTAATTCATTGGATCGATTTCAGAAAACCGCCATAAAGATTACTGAAATTGGTGAAGAGATTTTAAAAAAACATTTTGAAACTATTTGGACAAAGATTAATTGGAAAGAGTATATTGCAAAACGTTATCCTTTATACAAAATCAATCCCCACACCCTATCATCCCTCTGGCAGCTCATTACCGCCTTCGAAAAAGACCAAAAATCAAAAGATCTTCTTTAACCTTAATCGGGACTGTTGTCCAAACTTTATAAATTATTACCTCGATTAAAAGTTAGGCACTTATGAAGAACTGTCGCCAAATTTACACCCAATTTAGAATAGTTATCTAAAAAAAACCTTTTAATTAGATTGTTTATAAATTCAATTACAATAATGACGTATTAAAATATCACTTGTTTATAATTGCTTACTTTGTTACAATTATTTTTAAACCTGTTTAATAACTATAAAAGGATTGAATTATTATGAATGATGTTTCTACATGCGTTAGTAATCTTCTTGCATCAATAAATGAAACAAAAGCCTTTTTTATAAATAAAGAAAATAAAATTCTTGAGAAAGATAAACAAATTTCTCTTCTGTTTCTAATGTCAATTCAAAACTCAGATGAATCATCTAGTACCTTTTTGCCAAAAGATGTTGTGTTTGAAATTTTAAAAACAAAAACAGAACTACATTCTAAAGATGCTGCATTAAGAGCCGAGGGTAATAAAGAAATTTGGGACGAATTAAATTTAAGAGAGGAACAATACGAGCATTTTAAAGATTCGGTTGATTTTTTAATGGAAATGGGACATACAGGCTTAGAATCACTTTATGATAGCGATGAAGAAGAAACACAAAATATTTAGCAAACAACTCAAGTTTTGGCAACTAAGCCTGAAGACAAAAGCTCGCGTTGTTCCATCCAATAACATAGATAACAGAAGGACAGGAATGTTAGCCTTAATCTTGTCTACTCTTTTTTTTCTTCGTGGATATAAACATTCATTTGCTCGCCAATAAATAAATGAGAATCATTTTTATTGATGCGATACAAAATTTCAAAAATCTGAGTATCCACTTTTTCATGAAGAGAGTTAGTCAGGTATTTCTTTGGAACCATGAAGGGTTCAACATGAATAAATTCAAGCCCAAATTCCTTTGTGGTATTACCTTGTTTAAAAGCCACTGCCGGGCAGTTAGGACTAAATCTTGCCTCATTGAACTGATCGATACTAACTCTTAAATTAAGTTCATCAATATTTCCCAATACGATTGCAGTTCTACTTGGATCCAAAACTTCACCTTGGTGAATTTTAATTTGTAAAACAGTGCCATCAATTGGGGATTTAATAGATGTCTCTTCAATTTCTGCTTGAAGTGCATCAATTTCAGCTTTTGCTTGATTGATTCTGTCTTGTGCAATTCGAAATTCAGGCTGCCATGTGCCTGCTTTCACTTTTTCAAATTGTGCTTGGGCTATCTGAAAATCGGCTTCTGCCTGTTGGTATCTAAAATAGAGAATGCATCTATCAGCACCTTTTGCACGGCAAATGTCTTTAGAATATTCTGTGTAAGCTTGGTTAAATGCAGCTTCTGCTTTATTCAATTGAGCTTGTGCAATATTTAGATCTTCACTCTGTGGGTTGTTTTGAAGTTTATTTAAATTGGACAAAGCTTCTTCATATCTTCCCTGTTTAATTCTTAGATTGGCTTTTAGATCTCGATTATAGAGTTGAAAAAGAACTTCCCCTTTTTTTACCGGATTATTAATCAATACATGAATTTTTTCAACAGTGCGGATTAAAGGGGAGCTGATCAAAATATTGCCAGAAGCTGATTCTACAACACCCGTTCCAGTGATATAGGCTATAAATGGGGGATTTGTTACCTGAACTTCTTTTGCGTTTAAAGTTGGATCTTGATCATTTGTAGTAAAATTATAGATGATAAGTAAAGAACTTAATGACGTGAGGCCTAAGATAAGATAGATATAATTTCTATTCATTTTTTCTCCCCAATTGTTCCATCGTTAATATGGATCATATGATCAGCAAAAGGAAATATCCGATTGTCGTGTGTAATGACTAAAACGGTTCTTTTTTGAATGGATGCTAGCTTCTTAAGTAGAGTCATGAATTCAAATCCATTTTCCTCATCCAAAGCACTTGTCGGTTCATCACAAAGAAGAATTTTAGGATTGGTGATTAAGGCTCGTGCAATAGCCACCCTCTGCTGCTGTCCTCTTGATAAGTCTGTGGGCGGAGAGTTTTTTTTATCTGCTATATGCAATTCTTCAAGAAGTTTTATTCCTTTTAAATTGGCTTTTTTTTCATCTTCTCCTCTGATTAGCAGAGGCAAGGCGATATTTTCCAATACAGTTAATGTCGGAATCAGATTGAGGGACTGAAAAACAACCCCGATATTGTTATTTCGAAATTTAGCTTTTTCAAATTCATTCATACTGTTCATATGATGGCCAAGAAGAAAAAGTTCTCCCTCATCGGGCGTGAGTAATGTTTCAATAATTGACATTAAAGTTGTTTTTCCCGAACCTGAGGGGCCGACTAAAAAAGTTAATTGATTATCAAAAATTTCAATGTCAATGCCTTTTAAAGCCCAAACGATATTATCACCACTATTGTAATGCTTTTTTATGCCTTTGCATTTAATTGAAATCATATTTTTGCCATGAGGGTATGAGGATCCATTTTGAAAACTTTTCTTATACTTAAAAAAGCAATAAACACAGAAATAACCAAAGCAATAGAACCTGTAAATAGCAGAAGCGTCCATGGAAATTCAAATGTCAATGCGGTATTTTGTATGGCATATCCCCAAAGCAAGGTTGCGGCAGTTGCTAAAAGATAGCCTATAATCCCAACTGTAAGAGCCTGAAATATAATCATTTTGAGTATCATTGATTTTGTACCACCTAATGATTTGATCAAGGCATAAAATCCAAGGTTTTGGATGGTGAACATATAAAAAATTTGCCCGGCAATGGAAAACCCAATAATCATTCCCAAAAGAACAGAAATTCCAAAATTGATCAATATACCTGTTTTCAAAAAGTGTTTGGCAATTCTTGATTTAAGCCCCTCTGATGTGAGACCTAATACGTTAGGATTACTATTTATTTCTTTTAGTATTTCTTGGATATCAGAGCCTTTCCTTGTTTTGGCGGCAATAAATTGAATGCGACTGGATCCGCTAAATTGCTGAATCTGACTATTTAGTGCAAAAATGATCGGCTGTGGAAAAAACCCCGGTATTGCTTTTCCAATTCCAACTAAAATTGCACGCGAGCCATTGATTTCAAATTCATCGCCAATTTTTAAAGGAACTTTTGTTCCATCATCCAGTACGGTGGCTAAAAGATCATTGGCTGAATTTGAGTCGAGAATTACAGCACCTTCCCTATATAAATTTTCACTATTTCCCTCAAATAAGTAGGGCATCCCTATTAAAGTTTCATCATCTATCCCATTTACTTCAGCTACATGGAAGCTTCCGGATAAAGTTTTTAACGGTAGAAGTATATAGGTTATAGGGGCTGCCCACTCAACGTTAGGGATGCTTTTCACATACTGCAGATATTCTTTTGGCATCGCACGAATGAGTACCTCACCCTCTGTTGCAGGGTCAATCACCCAAATGTCTGTCCCAGTAACAGTATTAACAATGCGGTAAGACCTTGATAATAAACCAAGAAAGATAGCTGATTGTTGCGAAATTAATAGGATGGAGAGAAAGAAACCAAATATCATCCCGATAAAGGCCGTTTTATTACCGATTAACATTTTGAAAGCTGTGTTTATCATAGTTCCACATTTACACCATTTTAACAAAAATTAAAAGCTTTAAAGCTAAAACCCCTAACTCACTTTATATCAACAATTTATTCTTAGAATGGCGTTGAAAGTCACTTGCCTTTTTAAAAGATATTCAATTATTATAAGCGGTTGAATTTACCGAACGTAAGCTTACCTTGCAGTATAAAAACTTTATAGCAGAGGGAAAAACAGCACCATCTATAGAGATTATTACCTCAGACAAAATTGAAGTATTAACAAGAAGCTAATGAATACATCATTTCATAAGCGTCAAAGAAAAAACTCAGGGGACGGTTTTCTCATAAGTGCATTAACTGAGAGAACTTTCCCCTAATCCGCCTAATACCAGTTTTTTATTTTTGATAGCACTTAAGAGGTTCCCTTGCTAATTTCTTTTACTATGTCCTTAGCGCTACTTCTGGTATCCATAATAGCGTGGTAAAACTTTTGATTTCTCGGAGCTATTTCCACCTCATCTACGCCTTCCTTAAACCCTAGATTATTTAAAAAAACGGCCAAAGCTTCATCCTTATTCTCTAATTTAAGAAGGTTAGCTTTAACTCCTTTAGCATAATTCTCTTCGAACGATTCGGTTACTTCCTTTCTTTTAAGCTTTTCAAGAGTGGTTTGTCCTTCTTCCTTTTGCGTGTAAAGTTCACTAAATTGCTCCAGTGGAAATACACCAACTCGTTGATTTCCAAGATCCCCACTCTTAGCTGCTTCTTTATTACGTTGCCCCATTCTGGATGAAAGCTCGTGAAGAGGACAAAATGCAAGAATCGCTCTTAGCGGACCATTAAAATTTCTGTTTAAAACTTGTTGCGCTAGAAGATCTATGTTCAATACATCCAGTATAACATTTTCACCACGACGGGAATGCTCAAACGCATCATCAAACATTTCGGTTCTTATATTTTTGAACGCATTTTTGTGATTTATTTTTTCTTCGTCTGTGCGAGACTCTATTCTTACTATTATTCTTTGAATTGCTTCATCGCCCTTCATCTTTTCTTCGTCTGAAATACCTATCTTCCATGAACGTTCTTTAACTACACCGCATGTTTCCTTATCGTTTATGGCATCAGCGATATTAACATCTAAAGGATCTGCGATTAGGTTTGAAAGGATTTCAACTTCATCCGGGCTATATTGCTTCAAAAGTTTCAAAAATATTACATAAGGTTTCGTTTGATTGCGAATATCAACCCCATCTTCTAATCTATCTGGTTCAAGCTCTTTTAAGGCTTTAATAATGGATGTTTTACCTGCAGTGGATGTCCCAATAAGAATAACAATATCTCCTCCTAAACCACACTGTTTGAAGTTTTTATAGTCACGCAGTTGAGCCTGGAATGAGCTGTCCAGAACAAAACTTTTTATCAAAATTTGAACGCGCGCCACAAGATTCTCTTTTAACTCGGGATGCACCCCAGCGACTTGACCACTCCCCACATAGGGAACAATAGCCGAAGAATTATTCATATCCATAATTAACCTTATGTGAATAGTCTCATTAATTGCTATCTGTCATTATATTATATAATTTACTAAATTATCAAGTATTACCCACATAAAAGACTATTTTTGACATAATAATGATTTTCATGTTAAAATATTGTAATAGACCCGGACATCTTGAAGCTATATAACAAATAATTTTACAAGGAAGAAATTTATGGATAACATACAAGGCTCCCCACAAAATAGTCCCAATTTTAACAAACCTCTTGACGTTTCTCGACCTACAAATTCCGACATTTCAGGATTAGGAATTAAATCTGTGTTAGAGCCTAAGGAAGCTCTCAATAAGCAAATAAAGGGTCAGATTATTGTTCTTACCGGGATTGTAGCTTCCGGAAAATCATCCATTGTAAAGGCCATACAAACTCTTGATCCTGAATATGTCGAAGAAGATCTTGACCTTAGAAGAGATCCTACATTAGAAACTAAACCTGAAACGGAACTAGAAATGATTGACGATACAATTAATAGATCCTTAAATGGAGGAAAAACTGTTATCAGTTTATTAAAATCGAACCATTTAACAAGAAGAATGGATGAAAGAGGCATTTCAGGAGTTCCAGTTTCTACCCTATTAGCACATTGTCCTTTTTCTGAGATTCCGGGTAGGTTAGATGCGCGTAATAATGCTGCTGAGGGCCCAGGAGGAGATTTAGGAAATTGGAGAGACCCTCTTGCTCCATTGGATCAATTTCTTGAACTTTATACCAAAAGTGCAAATGGATTAGAGGAGATTGATCGTGATCAAGCAACTGAATATTTTAACACAAGTTTTGATAAATCAGTGGCTCATTCAAAAAAAATGGGTACATTTGACGTTTCAGATGAACAACTTTTATTGGACAAAGTGATCTTTTGCAAAGAATTTCTGGATAAATTAGGATTTACCGACGACACACAAAAGATTACAGTCGCACCAAGAGCCCATTTTGATGAAGTTATTGATACTTCAACTTGCAGGGATCCCCAAAGTAGAGAAGCTGTTGTAAGCAAAATCTTTCAAAACCACTTTAAATCCTAAAGATGGCTATAACGATAGGGGACGGTTCTCACATAAGTGCACTAACTTTTAATCGGACTATATAAGCTTTATGTAATTCTAGCTTTGATTAAAAAGTTATGCACTTATGAAGAACTTTCCCCATATCGCTCAACTTAAAAATAATCGTTTTTTTGAAAAACCCGTTAAAAATAATCGTTTTTGTAGAAAAATAAACGTTTTTGTGGGATATTAAGAAAAAAGGTGTAAAAATGTGGGAAACTGATGTGCCTGACGGGGCAAAAGCTATTGGATACAAAAAATTGGTTGAGCTATATGATATTCAAACAATTCCACATTTTCGCTGGTCATATGTCTCAAGTAAAAGTGAAAGAAAAGTCTTACATTTTGCTGATCAAAATTTAAT
This sequence comes from Chlamydiia bacterium, assembly GCA_038257035.1. Taxonomy (GTDB): domain Bacteria; phylum Chlamydiota; class Chlamydiia; order Chlamydiales; family Parachlamydiaceae; genus JBBSJT01. Next base: position 3,815 of record JBBSJT010000053.1, on the reverse strand, counting down.
TTTATATATCTATCCATCATCTTACAACTTAACAGAAAATGTTTTTGATCATTTGGAGTTTGCATTAAGAAATGAAGGACTAAACCTTTTTATCATTAAGAAAGTTCTTAACAAGATCGGTTCGTTAGAAATAACAAATTACATAAAAAATAAGCCTACCGGAAAATATACAAGGATTCTTTGGTATCTTTATGAAAATTTTAACAAAAGCTTAACTATATTACCTGACCTTCAACAAGGGACATATGTAAATCTTTTAGATTCAGATGATTACTACACCAATAAACCAGTGCGAAGTTCTAGGCATCGAGTTTCAAATAATCTTCTTGGAACTTTAGAATTTACTCCCATTGTAAGAAAAACAAATTTATTAAAAAATTTTGAATCTAAAAAAATTGAGGAAACTGTAAAAGAACTAATCAATCAATACGAGCCTGCCCTTTTGGCAAGGGCTATGACGTATATGTACACAAAAGAAACATTTTCATCCTGGGAAATAGAAAGAGAAAAACCGGACAATAATAAGCTTATTCGATTTGTAGGATTGCTGCATAAAGCAGGATCCATTGGAAATTTAAATGAGGAAAAACTTGTAGATCTTCAAAAAAATATTGTGGATCCTCGTTTTGCATCAAATTCTTATCGTGATTTTCAAAATTATGTTGGTGAAGAACCCGAAATGGGGCGTATGATTGTTCATTATATATCGCCAAAACCCGGCGACGTACGGGATTTGATGAATGGACTTATCAGATCATTTGAAATAATGGAAAAAGCTCAAATTAATCCTGTTATAATAGCTGCAGTAGTATCCTTCTTATTTGTTTTTATTCATCCCTTTGAAGATGGAAACGGCAGATTGCATCGTTTTCTTATTCATTATGTTCTGTCGAAATTAAAATTTGTTGCTGAAGGAATTGTTTTTCCTATTTCAGCATCCATGGTGAGGGATCTTAGGCTGTATGATAAAACTCTTGAGAGATTCTCAAAACCATTAATGGAAATAATTTCAGATTACAAAATAAATGATTCCGGGGAAATGACTGTTTTTGAAGAAACGGTTGATTTTTATCGTTATGTTGATCTTACAAATATAGCAGAGTATTTGTATGAATGTGCAGAAAAAACAATCCTTATAGATTTTAAAGGGGAGTTGGAATTTCTTGTAGATTATGATAAAATAAAAATCTTATGTAAAGAAATTGTAGACATGCCGGATCAAAAAATTGATTTGTTTATTAAATGCGTACGGCAGAACCAAGGTAAACTATCTTCTCGTAAAAAAGAAAACCATTTTGGTATGTTGACAGAAGATGAAGTCATCACAATGGAAGAAATCATTAACAAAAAAAAATCGTTTTTTTGAAAAACTCATCAAAAATAATCGTTTTTGTAGAGAAATAATTGTTTTATTGAAAAAGATTTAAAAATCTCCAATCATCATCAAGAATCAAACAATTCAAATCTTTGTGACTCCAATGCTAAATTTTAAGTGTTCATTTTTAGAAATTAAACCCCATCCATCACAATAAAAATCTTTTTTGGTTCAAAGTATTCAAGAGTATAATTTTTAAGCTTTTAAAAATTTTATTAGCTATATTTTCGATTTTAGAATTAAGGAAAAATGCTATATGACACACTGCTGTTTTTAAAATGTCAAAATATTGTGGATTTTACCAATTTGGGAAACGCCCTTGATAGTTTTAAAGTTTAATTCTAATAATTAAAAAATAATATATAAAAAATCTATGTTCGTAAGTTTAGTAATTAAAAAATAGAGACGGTTTTTTACCCCCCTCCATAAATTTAATTCAAAAACATTCAAAAACTAGGTATAACGATATGAGAACGGTTCTCACAAAAGTGCAGTAACTTTTAATCGGACTACATAAGCTTTATCTCTCTAAATGCCGATTGAAAGTTATGCACTTATGAAGAACTGTCCCCGAATCGCTCGTTTGTTAGTGATTTATAATTGTTGACGTCTGCCGAAGTAATATGTATATTTACACTTTCCTAAAAATTAAAAACTTACGTAGGTTATATGTTTAATAAAATAATTTTATGCATGTCATTGTTATTTGCTTCTTTTGGAATAGCTTCAAATTCTATTGCCTCTGTAGATACCGACAGAAATACTGAAACTGTAAAGGAAGTATTTGTTTCATCAGGTGATGCTAAACTTTTTTGTAGAGTCATAGGAAAAGGAAAGCCTTTAATTGTAATTCATGGAGGGCCTGGACTCTGCCAGGATTATCTGGAACCGGGGATGTATACATTAGCTGAAAATAATTTACTCATTTTTTATGATCAAAGAGGGTGTGGTAAGTCAACAGGAAGTATCAATGCTGATTCAATCAGTATGGAATCGTTTGTAAATGACATTGAGGCAATTCGTAAAACTTTTAATTTTGATAAAATTTCAATTCTTGGCCATTCTTGGGGTGGATTTGTAGCTATGCACTATGCTATTGCTGATCAAAGCCATATTGATAAACTCATTTTGTCAAATTCGGCACCATCAACATCAGAAGGATATGCTTTATTTGGTAAGGAATATATGCGACGTATGACTCCTTTTCAGAACCAAATTGATAAATTGAGTGACTCTGAAGGTTTTCGTGAAGGGAATGAAAATATAATGGAGCAATTTTATCGTCTGATTTTTAGACAGTATTGTTATAATCCTGAAAAAGCGGAACTACTCAATTTACGCATGGCATCAACAGCAACTTTAGATGGAAGAAAAGTCTCTGGAATCTTGCGAGAAAATGTATTGGATAAACCCTTTGATTTGAATAAAGGTTTGAATACGCTTAAAATTTCCACATTAATTATACATGGTGATTCAGACCCTATCCCACTGATTACAGTAAAAGAGGTTCATGAGAATATTTCAGGTTCAAAATTAATTCTAATGAAGGACTGCGGACATTTCCCTTATGTTGAAGATCCATCAACTTACTTCAAACATATAGATGCATTTTTAAACAGCAAACCATAATTAAAAGATCGTTTAGAACTGTCCCAATCGCTATATATATTTAAAATGGTCTTTAAATATTACTGAAAGCAGCTCATTAGCAGAAGGCGTTTTAATGGAAGGATCCCCTGTAAACATATCATAGGGTGTTTTTTCATATTCATCAAAATGGGCTACCGTCTGGGGTTCAAAAAATGATACGTCGTCTTTATCACCACTTCGTTTAAAACAAATTTTTTCTTTGGCAATGGCCTGGATCAATATATAAATGTCAGGACCCACGATACTTTTTTTAAGTTTTTGGCCATCAGTAAGAACGATTTTACAACGATGCGTGCAAGGAAAGCTTTGCTGATAATTCTCGTAAATTTGAAATATTTCAACTTTTTCGATTAGATTTGTTGGGGTCATATATCAATCCATTTTATTGTTTTTCCCAAAATATAAAAATAGATTAATAAGTTCAATACAAAAAAATCGATCTACAATGCTTCGAGTTGTTATTCTATGGAATCCAGGCTTTTTAAATACTCTTTAGCTAATGTCAATGTTTTTGCCATTCCCAAATTATTAATAAGTAGCAAAGGATCTGTAGTTTCTTTCAAAGTATTCAATGCAATAGGCGAAATACGACAGCTATTTTCATTTTTCACTATACAGCCACCCGCTGTTTTGATTTCATGCACCGTATATTTTTTAAATATTTCTGATTTATTAAGCTTTTTAATATCAGGAATATCCTCAAAAAAGGAATCTATATGCTTTTCTGAAAGGTATGCATTTCCCCAAACTTTATCGGCAAATTCAATATCTTCAGAAGTCTGTTCACTGT
>JBBSJT010000052.1:0-15903 GCA_038257035.1 Chlamydiia bacterium | reverse complement strand
CCTTTCCCCGCTATTTATCGTTAGACCTTAGGACTAAACTCCTAAGGTTTTTTTTTATTCATTTGGCGGCATAGCTCAGTCGGTAGAGCAATGGAATCATAATCCATGTGTCGTCGGTTCAAATCCGGCTGCCGCTAATTCTTTCCGATAATCCTGAATCAAATTCAGAATTCATATTGTTTTCACTCAAAAAACTCCCTTGACAGCTTAAAAACTTTAAAGCGTATATAACGAATCTAAGTCTATTGATAAATGCATAGATCATTTTTCTAATATTTTTTTCCTCAACTTAAATTGCTAAGCCTAGATGATTTCGCTAACGCACATACGCATTAAGCTAAGAAGAGTAATTATAAATCTGGCCTTCAGCATAAGACCATAACATCCTGATACCTAGGACGTTGCCCAATGTCGTTAACTTAAGGATTTTACAATAATAAACCGAAAATTCTGTAGGCCGAAGGTCTTAAATTGCAACAGCCTAGGGCAGCGCCCTAGGTACTTATAGTTAACATTACGCAGCCTATAGGGCTGCCATAAAGCTATTTCTTGCAGGCCTTCACCCTGCATATTTAAATTGTTCTTTACCTAGGGCGCTGCCCTAGGCTGTTGCAATTTAAGACCTTCGGTCTATGGGAACATGTACAATTTAACACCTTCGGTCTACACTGGCCATTGTCATGAGGTTTCATAAACCAGGGCTTTGCCCTGAAAAACTGTCTTTTCAGGCTGAATGCCAGAGTTGTAATAGCTAGGGCACCGCCCTTCTTGAGGCCTTAGCTTAATGCGTGTGTGCTAACCCAACATGTTAGGCAATTTAAAATTACCTTCATGATCTATTAGAGGTTGATAATACCCTGCTTCTAGTCCGCCCCTTTAGCGATCCTGCATATCTTGTAAAATTCGTAGAAGTTATATGAATTAAGTTTTATTAGCATTGCAAGTTTTCACTTTCAAGTACTTGCATATATCGTCGTTCAATTGTAATGATTTTTTTTGGAAATTGAAGTTTTAAAGAAGGGGAGTTTAAAGCAATTCCGGTAAAAAGATCCGGAATTGCTTTAGAAGGTTAATTCAAGAAAGAATGAACCTTAACGCAATAATTTAGGAATCTATTAGAAGCGCTCTGCTTGAAATATTGTCACTAGATTAGAAGTAGTATTTACTGTAGTTACGCCACTAAATCCTGTAACTCTCTTGCAACGTTTTTTGAATGAAACTGCAAACTGTGGGTTAGCACCAGCTACAGGGAAGTTTAGAAGCGTGAAAGTAGCTTGTCCATCTTCTCCAAGCACATATGTTAACTGTACGCCAGCAAGAGGAAAAGTCGAAACATTACCGAGAATGTCTACAACAGTAAAATTACCAAAGTTTACTACGCCAGTACCGTCATTATTTAAAGTAACTTGTCCAACAAGTGCTTGTGATTCAACACCCAATGGAGCTCCAGGAAAGCTGTTGCTAAATCCGCTTAATTGGTAAGTACCAGCAACTTGTTTATTTGTGATCAGGTGATCAGCCATCAAGTTTAGCGGGCTTGCTAAGCAAGCAAATGTTAGTACTAATGCAAAAAGTTTGCTTAAATGTTTTTTCATATAAAACCTATATTTGAAAAATGTTTTAGGAATTTCTGTTATGAATGTTGAAAGCCAACAACTCATTTTGTATACGATATATGCCTGAAATTTTTTTTATACGACAACTATTTTTTACAATTTTATGAAAAATTAGAAAAATTTTCCGTTTGCTATTTTGAAATAAGCTGTTTTGAATTGGTTCAAAACCTGTCTTGGTGTAGTTTTAAAGTGGAACATTACTCTTCTCTAGTTCTAAATTCCTTCATAAAAAATTTTTTTTAAAGCCCTTCAAAACTATGTCAGCTTAATCATGTCAAAAATATTTTGGATTTGTAAGAGTAAGCGGTTTTTTTTATAAATTTATGAAATTATTGAGAAAAAATCAATCTAGACAGTATTAGTATTTTCAAGTTATAATTATAAATGATATAAAAGTTGAAATTTGTCAAGGAGGACATATGTTTATCAGTGATTTGATCAGATCAGAACTAAGCATTGATCATCGATATAATTTAAATATGGATGAAGGACAAAAAAACTTAGTAAAAAAGAGATGTGATGAGCTTGGAATTTCGAAAATTGTAGATTTCAACACTGGGGATGTAAACCAGAATATGTCTTTCGAAGCCCGCAATCTTGTTGTTGAAAATGTTATATTTGAAAAGGCAAAGACTATTGGAACGCACTTTTTTACTCCCAGCAAAAAAGATGTTAAAAATGCAATTAATTTCCTTGAGGTTTTAGGGATTTTTGCATCAAAAGTATATACCGGAAATCCTACTTTCGGAGATGATAATACAAAAGTTATAAGTAAGCGCGCAGGGAAAATGTTAAAACAGCTCGAAAATCTGAGAAAGAATATGGCAGTTTCCAAATCCACATTAAAATCAGATGCAAAAACTGCCATAGTTGCAGTTGATAAAGTCTTTTCAGATTTAAGCCTGACAGAGAAGGTTGCGTTAAAAGATGCAGTGAATAATGCAGAAAAAATTATTAAAGCTTATTTTAAATGACATCCGGTTGTTTTCGCATTAAAATAGAAATGCGAGATTGATTAATTGATGTTTCGCGAAAAGCAATTTAAAGAACTTTTTTAAAAACATCAATGTATAAAGTGTATCCGGTAAGTGCAACAAATGTGAATGAAGAAACTGTTGTTGAATTGAGTAAAAGCATAGGAAAGATTACTATTGACGCCGTAATTGTGGAGGCATGAAGAACTTTTCCCGCGAGTTTTTCTTCAATTCTAAAAACATGACCTATATAAGGTGCGAGAGTCAAAACTTTTGGTAAAAGATAAAGGAAAAAAAATCCCGCTACATAGATTACTGTTTTTATTTGATACCCAAGCAATGCATTATTAAAGGTATAAGTTATAGTCGTTGCGCCTAAACAACGGCCAAGGTAAGAAGCGCCGAATTTAACTGCGATAATTTGAAGTTTTTGTCTTATCGCATTGTTATGTTGATTGTTATTACCGATAAATTCAACCAATACCGCATGTTTCCTTGATTTAGCTTCTATTGCTAATTCCGTTCCCACTATGTTAAAAATGGAAGCTGACAAGATTCCGGTTGATAATGAGTAAAATGTGGGTATATTCATTTTATTTTTGCTTTTATGAAGTTTTGTAGAGGCAGTACACATCCAATTTCACAAATAAGCTCGTAATAACAGCGATACTAAGTGTGGTTGAGATAACTGTAGCTGATGAATAGGCAAGCCCGCTAGTTCCGATAGTTGCTGCTGTGTATAAAAGTGCAGGAAGAGATGCGACTGAAATAACAAGTGTTGCTACGTTAAGTATTTTGCCCAAGTTTTTATCTAAAAATTCTGCTTGGCTTTTGCCAACCCCACAATAATTTGTCAGGCAAACAATGCTTCTTGTGGCCAAAGGAATAAAAAAGGCACTTCCTATAAAATTGGTTGGATTCATTTGATGATCAAAAACAACTTTGGTCAGGCAAAATACCATATTTGCAGCACCCATGCAGCTAATACTATCAGAGATAAATTGAGCAGTTTTGTCTAGGTATGATGGGGTTGATATGAAGAACGATTGAGTATAATCTCCAGAGCCCGTCGTTGTACTGTTTAAAATTTTGGAATTAACAAGACCGCGAAAGCCTGAACTGAGTACATTAAAAGCTGAAGTGCTGATAATCCCGGCAGTTAGTAAAGAAAAGTTTGCTATGTTCATATATCAGATCCTATTTAATAAAATAGAATAACATGATATCAAAATAAATGAAAGTATTTAATAGTGTTTAATGATTTTGTAAATTAGTTCTCTATTCGAACGGCCCCATATTTGAATCTTTTGCTAAGGTCCTTAAGGGCCTTGACGAGCATTAATTACAATCTCCATCCTGTAACACTCAAAAATATACCTTTTTTTTCTTAGAAAAGATTGATCTTTTTAAATACAATGCAATTATTATTAAAATGAGTGGCAATGAATTCTTTATATAATGGTTTTGAACAGTGTAGCAGGGATGTTATTGGATCAATCTTGAATCAGATTAATAAGGAAACGGGAAGTTGGGGCGTTATCAATGATGCAGATATAGCCGTTGTCATGGATTGCGTCGGAAAATTAGCAAGTACGTGCAAAAGCTTGTTTTTGAAAATAAACAGTCAAGAAGTAACAACGGTATTGTTACAATCGTTGAGTAATAAGTATGGCAAATCCTGTGAGCAGTTTGCAGCTGAATTAAATACAAGTGCATCAAGGCAGTGGTTATGGAATTTCATTCAAAAAAATGGTGATGCTAGGGCTTACCAAATCATACAAGACATTTATGAAATAGCTACAAACATTTTTGAACCCCAATTTAAAACTGGTAGATGGTCGTTTGGAGAGCCCATTCCAGGATTCATACAAACATCTATGGGCTTTGGTTTAATCATTCATGAAGTTCCAAGAGGGATAGTTACACCTTTTGGAGAAATAAAAATTTATAGGCATGCTTCGGGCATTGATGATTCCTATCTTTTATCAAAATTATTTATCAGGTGTTTGAAAGCAAAATTTGTGCAATTTGAATACCCTATGTTTAAAGCCACTTCAAAATACATTTATGAGATCGATATTTCTTTAAAAAGTAATGAAATAAAGAAGATCGAGTTGGAAGAGCTCCAAGTAAAAAAAGGGAGCGAAAATTTAATTTTTTGCAGCGAATATGGTATTTCTAGCCTTTACGAAATTGGAGCCTTCAAAGAAGATATTCCGGCAATGTTAAAGTGCTCCTACCATCAAAGACGAAGTCAAATGCTTATTATGTGCATTTGGGAGATGTTGGAAGCTAACAAAATGGGTCTTGATCCCACACAAAAAATTCAAAAGTCAATGCCAAAAATTAAAAAGTGTGCCCTTGCGTTATCAAAAAGAACTAACCCTTTATTTAATAATATTTCAGATGCACCCAAATGGCTGATTCAACTGATGGCAAAACTTGATCATGAAAAACGGTTGGTTATAAAAGGCTTTGGAAAAGAGCGTTTAATTTATTTTTTAAATAGATTAGCGACAAGCTGTTTTGAAGATGAAAACCAGATGTGGCAAACCATTGTGACTAATGGAGTGATCAGATTAGGCAATATTACTTCTACTAGATGCGATTTGAAAACTCTTGAATTAATTTACGAATTAGTGATTAAGGGTCTTGAGAAAAATTGGATAAAGTCTAAATTTAAAGATTTCCCCGATATAAAATATAAACAATCTGAAGAAAATTACGTGTTGTTTGTAAATAGAGAGTTGGTCAATTTAGATGAGATTGACTTAATAAATGTTTTGTCAGAGTTACTCTGTTTGTCTGATCATATGTCTTGTTATTGTAACTTATTCAATCAAGGTCTAGTCTATTCCTATCTTTGGGTTAAAAAAGACAAACTCGATGAGGTCTTAAAGGCTTTTAATATAAATCAGTTGTAAAAAATACGGGTCTCCTCTATTTTTTTATGTAAATACTAGAGGGGAATGACTATGACATACAATCCTGATCAATTACATAATGTTCCGGTTTTGCATTATTTTGATTATTGCCAAGCTCAAGGTTTGGAGCCTAAATTAGCGATCTATTGCGGTAAAACACTTATGATCACTTCATACAAGGCAAACGATTTTTTAGGTAAAGTAAATCAGTTTTTTTTAAAAGTTCAAACAGTGTTTTTTTCTTTTTTTAAAATGCTAGATAACGACCCCACTAAAATAGAAAAAATGAAAAGCCGAGTCATTAGATTTCATTTTGAACAATGTGAAAAATCACCGGAAATGAAAGAGATTATGGAAAAAAGCGAGATAATTAATCGTATCGACGAAAAGGTAGGAAGTGACTTTAGCCTCTTAAACATCTACAAAGGACTTAAATTTGACGAAAAAACTCTGAAAATTACTTTCGAAAACGAAAAGAAAGAAGTTTGACCTCTTGCCAGGAGTAGTTTCAAAGACTCCAGTTATTAATGATTCTTCCGTCAAAAACCAAAGTTTCGTTTGTAATAAGAATTTTTTTAATTGTTGTTTTGTAATTAAATTTTTGATATGATTTCTTTTAATGTAATTTAATTAAGAGATTTTATGACGAATTTAAATAATTTCAGCTATTTGGCAAAGGAAGCATATAAAAGCATTCCATTCATTTCACCAGCCTTACAAAGAGATTCCAAAGGTGATGATTTACCAGAGGCGGACGGCTGGATTCTTGACCGGCGAATTATAGTGCTCTTTGGTTTAAGTCTAGGTTGTAGCACTTACGTTCCAACGCTTGCTAGGTTAGCTTTTCCATATATCGTTAGCTCGAACTCATCCGTAACATTCATAGCTGTAGCCTCGACTGCAACACCCGCAACAATACTTATTGGCATTTGCGCATTAGGTGTCCTTTGCTATAAATTGGATGCTTCCTTAACTGATCGTGCGAAGGATCAAGCGGCAATTAATCAATTTATTAATAATGAAAAACCTTCCGATTCTGTTTTTTCGATGATAATACATAATAATGAGCTTATTAAGCTTCTTTTAAAAAATAAAGATGTTGATTGGAGCAAGCCAGACTCAAAAAATCAAACCCTAATTCAACAATACAGTGGGATTTATGATTGTGATGTAGATCTCATTTCTTGTATTTGGGATCATACATCGGATGCAGAAAAAGTTAATTTTTTAATTTCTAATGTAAAATACAGTAAAAATTATTTTAACAAAGTTTTAAATTTTTTATTTGATAATAATAAGATTGCTGGGCAAGTTTTCTCGAAGTTAGAAAGCCTTTTAACATTCAAGCTTCATATATGGTCTGAGAACGCGGTGAAGATTTTTTCTTCTATTTGGGATCATTCTTCAAATGCAGGAAAGATTAAAGCCTTAACCTCTTTTTTAGAGAGTTCTCGTGATCTTAACTCTAATAAAATGATTTTAGAGCATCTTATAAATAATCAAAAAATTTCAGAAGAAGTTTTTAGCAACATAGAAAATAAGTTGTCAGCTTTTAATTCCCCTTGTTGGTCAGATTATGAAATGAAGATTTTCTCTTATGTATGGAATGTTTCATCAGATGTAGAAAAAGTTAAAGCCTTAAATTCTTTTTTAGAGAGTCCTTATCACCTTAAATCTAATAAAACAATTTTAGAGTTCCTCATTGATAATAAAAAGAATTTCCCTGAATTTACTACTAATTTGGCAAATATTCTTCCAGCTTTTGATTCCTCTCTTTGGTCAAATTCTGAAGTGAAGATTTTTTCTTGGCTTTGGGACCATTCATTAGATAAGGACAAAGCTAAAGCCTTCATTTATTTATCGAAAACGTCTAGAAGTAATGATAAGATTTTAAATTACCTCATCGATAATAAAAAAATTCCCCCTGAAATTTTTACTGAAGCAGAGCAATATGAACTGCAAAATTTTGGTGTTCATAATTTCTCAGAACTACACATGAAATGGTTGAAAATCTTGTCACGTTTAGGATTTAATATTGATGCTAAAGGAAAAAATTCTGTAAGTGTAAAAGAACGTATGCTAGATGACATTTATGATTTCACTAGAGGTATTCCAATTCATAAACCAGAAACAATCATTTCATTAATTAATTTTGTGCAGTCAATTGAAAAACCTCCGATAAAATTTTCATTTATAAGAAAGATTCCAACACAACATTTAGAGTCGCTTCAAAAAAAACTTGAGAAGAGTTTTCCAAAAGAAAAAATCGATAAAAAGCTTTTAGAATTTTTTGTTACCAGTCGCTATTTTTTAATGCAAATAAGCAACGATGATAATGTGGAAGTTGGCCGTATAATATGGGATAAAGCTTCTAATTCAGATAAAAAGGCAGTTTTCGAAAATAGCATTCAAAAGTTTAAAAATTCAAAGCTTGCAATTGCTCTTATGGAAGATAAAAAAATTTCTGCCGGGATGTTTACAGAAAAAGAGCAGCATGATATAATTTATGAAAATCTTATAAATTATAAAAGTCATTTGAATGTTTCGGAGTGCTTCAAACTTCTTGCTGAGATTGGTTTTAACTTAGATGCAAAAAATCATTTTGATAAAAATATTAAAGATATTCTTTTAGAAAAAATTGACTCGTCTAGATTTGAAGATGTAAAAGCTCACTTGAAAGAAGCTCTAGAAGAAGTGGAGAAAGCTTGGAAAAAACAGGTGATAAAATCAGGAATAGCATTAAAATCCGGTCAAAACGATCAAGGTTCTAATCTTTTCATGATTCCTGATGATATTTTTAATAACATCGTTAAAGCAATGGCCGATTCTCTATAACACCTTTCAATTCCAGTTTGCTAGTCGCGGGGCGACGACAGCATGTAGCCACGGGTGTGAACCCGTGGTCAATCCAATACAAAAAAAATGAGCCATGGATATGGCGACAGAAGAACTATTTTTTTTTCCTCTGTCGCCATATCCATGGCTCATATTAATTTTCTGATAATACCGCGGGTTTGCACCCGCGGCTACATGCTGTCGTCGCTCCGCGACTAGCAAACAACGAGTAGAACTAGTATATATGGTTTAGAGGGTAATTGGAGGTAATTGCCTTTCGATGATATCTCTTTTGACTTCCTGCCAGGGCGGCAGTTTCAAGGATTTGCCAAGATTTTCAAGAGATTCATCTACTAAAAACCCGGGTTGCATGGTGGCTACTTCAAATAACACGCCGCCAGGCTCTCTAAAGTAAATGGAATGAAAATATTCGCGGTCAATAACTGGGGTGATGTTGAGTCCCAAATCGGATAATTTTTTTCTGACTTCTAGTTGTGTGGCATCAGTATCAGTTGCAAATGCGATATGATGAACAGTCCCATAGCCTGGGAGGCCTCTTAATAGATCAGGTTTACAAACAATATCGACAAATTGATTAGCATGTTGTCCTGCAGAGTAACGACGTCTGTTGGATGTTTCTGCCACTAATTGATGGTCTAATTGACCAACTAATAAATTTGCGGTTTTTTCGTAATTTTGTTCAGACAGAGTAACCCCAAAAAAACCTTTAATTGCATATTCTAATGGAATTTTTCCATTACTAAACCCCATTCTTGTATCTTCCTTGCCTGCAACAAGTTCAAGCTTTTGGCCATCCTCATCTTCAAAAGAAATGACAAGTTCATCAAAGCGAGAATATGGTTTTTGATAATTTATTTTGAATTCGTCGAATCTTTTCAGCCAAAAATCTAATGCATGTTCATCGATGGAAAAGGAAATCGTTGTCAGTTGGCCGTTGCCTTGCCTTCCCTTGGCAATATTTGTGTAAGGGAAGAAGGTTAAAATTGTTCCAGGGTCGCCCTTTTCATTGCCATAATATAAATGATAAACTGAAACGTCATCAAAGTTAATGGTTTTTTTTATAAGACGTAAACCCAACAAGCCCGTGTAGAAAGCCACATTTTTTTGTGGATTTGATGCAAGAGCTGTAACATGATGAATGCCAGATATTAGTTTCATATTATAAGACTTATCATGAATTATAAAACTAATCAACCCTTTTGTTTTGACATTTGTGTATTAAAGATTTATAGGTGGGAAAAAGTTAAAGGGGGTTTTAATATGATTATTTTTGTAATTATCTACGCATTTAGTATTATAGGGTTTTTTATCCACTTATTTTTAAGCAAGGAAGAGCGCAACAAAAAGCAGCTATTTGAGCTTTTTTTACTGTATCAGCTTGTTGTCAACATTGGTATCCTTAGTTTAATTTCTGCAGGCGCACTTCTTTTTACCCCGCAAATGGTCGCAGATTCACTTGGCTGGCCAACATGCCCCTTTCAGCATGAGCTTGGCAATGTGAACTTGGCTTTTGGGGTGCTTGGAATATTGTGTATCTGGTTTAGGGGTCATTTTTGGACAGCCACCATTATTGGTGCATCGATTTGGCTGCTTGGGGATGGTATCGGACACGTCTACCTGATGTATGGAGGCGACACAGTTGCTGCAAACGGTGTTCCTGCTACCAATAACTTTGTGATGTTAATTACCGATTTCTTGATTCCTGCCACACTTTTGCTACTTCTTTTTGCTTATCGAAGTTTAAATAGAAATGATGTTAAAGCTGATATCCCTTGATTCTTATTAGGATAAAAAGCGAGAATAGATTTTTTTCAAAACTTTTCTTTGCTAGATTTTAAAATAGGATCCTAACATATGCCAATAAGTGTTTTTGATTTATTTTCAATAGGAATTGGGCCTTCAAGCTCACATACAGTGGGGCCTATGCGTGCTGCAAGAAAGTTCATGCTTGATGTTGAAACTAAATCTGCCTTAAAAAATATTGTTCGGCTAAAAATTGATCTTTATGGCTCACTTGCTTTGACAGGTATGGGTCATGGAACTGATTTAGCAATTATCCTTGGAATTGAAGGCTATACACCACAAGGCGTGGATCCAAATAAAATCAAAGATATTATTGCTGAAATAAGAAACGTCAAAAAGATTAATTTATTACAAAATCATAAAATTGCTTTTGACGAAGTTACGGACCTTATCTTCCATAAAGATAAACAACTTCCCTATCATCCTAATGCTATGCGTTTTACGGTTTACGATGCCAATAAAAATGAAATTTATACTGATGTCATTTATTCGACAGGTGGCGGTTTCATTATCGATCATGCAAGTACGACAACAGATAGAACAATCGAGGCCAACTCGCACCAATTGCCTTATCCATTTGAAACAGGGGATCAGTTACTTGCGCATTGTGCAAAGCATCAAATGTCAATGAAAGATTTGATCATGGAAAACGAGAAAACATGGAGATCGGAAGAAGAAATTCGGACAGGGCTTTTAAATATTTGGCATGTGATGCAGGAATGCATGGAAAGAGGGTGCAAGGAAGAGGGGATCTTGCCTGGTGGTCTTAATGTGAAACGACGCGCAGCTTCTATTTTAAAGTCTTTATCAGCCCCAAACAAAAAGAAAAGCCCGACAGATTTTATGGAATGGGTTAGCATGTGGGCCTTGGCTGTTAATGAAGAAAATGCTGCAGGTAGCCGTGTTGTTACAGCGCCAACAAATGGGGCTGCAGGCATCATTCCGGCAGTTCTGCAATATTACATAAAAATGACAGATGACTCAACCGATGAGGGGATTGTAACATTTCTGTTGATTGCAGGTGCGATGGGTATTCTTTATAAAAAGGGAGCGTCCATATCTGCCGCTGAAATGGGTTGTATGGGAGAGGTCGGTGTTGCCTGTTCAATGGCTGCTGCCGGATTAACTGCTGCATTAAATGGATCTAATTTACAAATTGAAAATGCTGCAGAAATAGGCATGGAGCACAATTTGGGATTGACATGCGATCCTATTATGGGCCTTGTGCAAATTCCTTGTATCGAAAGAAATACCATGGGAGCTATAAAGGCAATCAACGCCATGCTTTTAGCTTTGCAGGGCGATGGTACGCATCGGGTCTCATTAGATCAGGTAATTGCCACAATGCGGCAAACAGGTCGCGACATGCAATCCATTTATAAAGAAACATCACTCGGAGGGTTAGCTGTCAACGTTCCGGAGTGTTAAAGACAGGTGATCAATGAGTGAGAAATTTGAAGTACGAGAAAGTGTCATTTTAGAAAACGATGATGAGAAAATTTTTGCCGTTTTTCATAAACCTAAAAAAACTTACGGTAAGATTCCGGCCGTTTTGTTCTGTCATGGTTTTGCCGGGCAGAAAACAGGTCGACATAGAGCCTACGTCACTATTGCTGAAGAGCTTGCAAAAAACGGAATAGCTTCGCTTAGAATTGATTTTAGAGGGTGCGGAGACAGCGAGGGAAATTTATTCCAATCCAGTATTAAGGGCCAAGTTAAAGATGCTTTAAAAGGCTTAGAGTTTTTGAGCGAATGCAATGAAATTGATGTGGGTCGCCTTGGAATTTTGGGAAGGTCTCTTGGTGGAGCAATTGCCGTCATGACTGCCAAACAATTTGGTACAATAAAAAGTTTAGCTCTTTGGGCGCCCGTCTTTAGCACAAAGCCTTGGGAAAAAGAATTAGCGCTTTTAAACAAACAAGAGCCCATCATTTTTAACGGAGAGCTTATCGGCCGTGCATTTCTTAAAGATCTTTTTAACATGCACCTTCAAGACGATCTTTTAGCACTAAACGAAGTCCCACTATTGCATATTCATGGGGATCGCGATTTCGTTGTAAATTCAGACCATAAACAAAATTATCAAACATGCAGAATGAATGCGGAAGCTGAAACACTTTTTTTAAATTTAGAAAAATGTGATCATGAATTTTCGGATGTGGAAGAAAGAAATAAGGCTATCAGCAGCACCGTCGCCTGGTTCCAAGATACGTTAAAGTAACTTCACGTTTTTTTTACAACGTTATTGTAGGACTTTTTTACAAAGTTATTGAGGGATTTTTTTACCGCGAAGAGCGCGAAGAAGCGCAGCTTTGCTGCGGGAAGTAACGCGAAGAGAGCGCGCTTAAAAAGCGCGATTAAGAAGGACTGGAGGGAGTAGTTTTTATTCATCTTTGCAATTTGCAAAGATGATGATTTGCAAAATTGTTTTGTCAAAAACAATTTTAAGCAAGAGACTTTTACAAATATATCACACTGCATTTCTCTTCGCGCGTTAGCGCGCTTCTTCGCGCTCTTCGCGGTAAAAAAAGCAAAACAAACTTTTACAGCGCGAAGCGTCTTCGCAGTGAAAAATAGAGGGTTTTTATGAAGGGTGATTGTACATTACAAAAGTTGAGGTTGAAAGAAGTTCCCAAACTTCCAAAAATACTGGAAAATCTTAACTGTCTCACGGCTAAGAGTTTGAGTAACCTTCCTGTTTCTGATGAAATCAGAAGCTTTTTTTCAAACCTCGACCAAAAAACGGTTTCTTTTGTTGAGGGTGAAAAAGGGATGCATCAGAAAAAGCGGGTAGGGGTTGTATTTTCAGGCGGACAAGCAGCCGGCGGCCATAATGTAATAATCGGCCTTTTCGATGCTTTAAAAAAATTAAATCCTGAAAGCGAACTTTTCGGTTTTTTAGGAGGCCCTAGCGGTTTAATTAAGAATCAATACATACAATTGGATAAAGATCTTTTAAACAACTATTTAAATCAGGGTGGTTTTGATCTTTTAGGTTCCGGAAGAACAAAAATATCAAAAGAAGAGCAATTTGTTGCTGTTGCAAAAAATGTAAAAGAATTGAAATTAGACGGTTTGGTGATAATTGGAGGGGATGATTCCAATACAAATGCTGCATTTCTTGCAGAATATTTTACCGTAGAAAAAATCGATACGGCTGTGATCGGGATACCAAAAACTATAGATGGAGATTTGAAAAACGATTCCATTGAAATTTCTTTTGGCTTTGACACAGCTTCTAAAACATATTCTGACATCATAGGAAATATCGCAAGAGATGCAATTTCTGCAAAAAAATATTATTATTTTGTGAAATTAATGGGACGTACCGCTTCTCACATCACTCTTGAGTGTGCAGTACAGGTACATCCAAACATGGCCATCATTAGTGAAGAAGTAAAACAAGAAAAAAAAACACTTACAGTTCTAATTGAAGAGATTTGTGAACTGATCAAATCAAGAGCTTCTCTTGGGTTAGATTACGGAATCATTTTAATTCCTGAAGGCCTTCTAGAGTTTATTCATGATCTATCTTATTCCTCTCTTCCCACTCATTTGCAAACTCAATTTTTGGAATTTCGCGACCCTCATGGCAATTTGGAAGTTTCTAAGATTGATACGGAAAGGTTCCTTATTGAGCTTGTTAAAATAGAAATTGAAAAGCAAAAAATCGAGGGGAGTTTTAAAGGTACATTCAGCCCCCAACCCATTTTTTGTGGTTATGAAGGCAGGTCTTGTTTTCCATCTCCATTTGATGCGAAATACACTTATGCTTTAGGACATGTTGCAAGCCTTTTAATTTATGAAAATCTTACTGGATATATGGCTTTAGTCAAAGATTTAACCGAAAATGTTGAAAATTGGCAGATTGGTGCCGTTCCATTATTAAGTCTGATGCATATGGAAATGAGGCAGGGAGAATCAAGGCCTGTCATAAAGAAGGCTTTGGTCGATTTAAATGGTTCCCTTTTTCAAAAGTTCAAAGAAAAGAGAAACGATTGGATGTTAAAAGACGATTACCAATTTCCGGGGCCTATACAATTTTATGGACCCGCTGAACTTACCGATAAATTAACGCTCACACTTTTAGAGGACAAGAAGTAAATGAATTTAAAAAAAATCTTTTTTTTAGTGACTTTCTCTTTCGTTTCTTTACAGGCTGCAAATGAATTGCCTGAAAAATTTGTTGAAATTATGCAACAGCCAAAATACAAACATTCCACCTGGGGTGTTTATGCAATCGATTCTGTCACCGGTCATACCTATTTTGATTTAAATTCTGATCAATTTTTTTTGCCGGCTTCAACAACTAAACTTTTTTCAGTTGCTGCCCTTTTAAGTGCATATGGCGATGATTACAAGTTTAAAACCCCGCTTTATGCGATTGGGACTGTTGAAAATGGGGAATTGAATGGACACTTAGTGCTTGTTGCGCAAGGTGATTTGATATTTGGTGGTCGACAATTAGGTAAAGATGAGATTGAGTACACCAAGATGGACCATATCATTGCCAATTATGCACCTGGAGTTATTTTGACAAAGGGCGATCCTCTTGCTGCAATTAAAAATTTAAGTAAACAAGTACTGATGAGCGGTATCAACAAAATTCATGGGGATATTTTAATTGATGATCGTATTTTTGAAACGACAACGAAACGTGGGATGATTTTATCACCCATTATGATTAACGAAAACCTGATCGATTTGGTTGTCAACCCGACCCAGGTTGGAACTTTTGCAAGACTTGAGGTCACACCAAATGTCAGGGGGTATGGCGCAAAAAATGAGATTAAAACGGTAGAGGCAGGAGGCCCCCTTCAACTGGATGTCACCTCTGATGACTTTGGGCGAAATATTGTTATTACGGGTACAATTCCAATGGATGCAAAAGACATTGTACGTACCTCTGCAATTAAAGATCCAAAACATTTTGCAAAAACTGCCCTGATAGAAGCTTTGGAATTGGAGGGCATTGAGTTGAATACAAACGGCAATGCATCCCTTTTACCAAAGAAAGAAGATTATCAAAAGTTTACACCTATAGCAATCTACACCTCTCCACCTTTATCTGAATACGCCAAACTGATCTTAAAAGTAAGCCATAATTTGGGTGCCGATCTGATTCCACTTTTACTTAGCGTAAAAGCTGGCAAAACAACTTTTGAAGAAGGTTTGCAGCTTCTTGGAAAATTTGTTATGGAAGAGGCAAAAATTTCCAAGACAAGTTTTGTTTTTTTAGATGGTGCAGGAGGTGATGAGAATCGTTTAACTCCAAAAGCTGAAGTTGCTCTTTTAGAGTATGTCAGAAAGCAACCAAAAGAAGAATTTCAAAAATATTATGATGCACTTCCTATTTTAGGGATCGATGGTTCATTGGAAGATTTTGGCAAAAAAACTAACGCTGTTAATAAAGCGCGTGCAAAACCTGGCACAGGCGTAATATTTAATGCGGCAACAGGCGGTTTTTTTCTGACAACGCAAAGCTATACCGGGTTTATTGAAGGTAAAAATGGAAACCTTATCGAATTTATGATTGTTGTCAATAATGCAGACTTAACAAAAATTGAAGACGTGATTCCTATCTTTGAAGAGCTTGCCGAAATGACAGACGTTATCTACGACCTCTCTGACGGCAGATAACATAGAGAGATGTATACAGTTGTTGAGGGACTTCTTTACCGCGAAGAGCGCTTCATTAATCGACCGCTGTTGACAATTTTTTACCGTCTT
>JBBSJT010000051.1:0-16031 GCA_038257035.1 Chlamydiia bacterium | reverse complement strand
TCTTCCCAAGAACCAGTTAAATTAGATTCCATATAAAACATTTATATAAAAGTCAATTAATTCTGAAATTAATATTGACTTTAATTTAAAATGAATGGATAATTTTCATTTGGTGCGGAAAAAGGACGTTCCATTTTTAAAACATTTACAAAAAGGCAAATATGATATCTACAAGTTTAGAAAACCATCAATTAAATTCTCCTGAAAACTTTCCAAGAGAGTTGACTGATTATATTTTCTTGAATTGTGAAAGAAAACAATTTTTGAATCTATGTTCAGTAGACAAGCATACAAAAGAAGTTGTGCGCAGACAGCTTATAGAAAGTCTCCCTCCACCGTCTTTAGTGGAGGAAGATATGTTTGACGCTGCCGCCTTAAAATTAGGGGTCGACATTCGAAGTTTAATGTCGCATCTAAGGCAGGATCATGACAAATTACCTCTTAGAGAAAGAGCCTGGCTTTTAGCTTACGATCTTCCCGCGCATGCTCAAGCAATAGGTATGGTGTCACTATTTCAAATTGGTTATTTAGTAAAAGCATTATCAAACTACCATCAAACGGGCCTTCTTGATGGGGTTTTTGAAGCTCCGCTTAGTTCAACAATGAAGCAAATAGAAGTCTTTCAAAATGCTTGTACGCGTCAAAATCTCGCCAATTTTCCAAGTAGCCGATTTGAAGACTTGGAAAATTACCTAAATAAATATTGTCGCTCCGAGATCAGTGACATTAGCTCACTCCCTTCATTTGAACGGAAATTAATAAAAAGTCTTCCAAGTCCTTTTCTACATTTTAAGAGATTTCAAAATGGGCAATTTGCGTCCCGTATAGAGAATTTGTGCAAAGAAATACTTTTTTCTGTTCCAAAAGAAATGATTCGGGGGTTTAAAGATCCCGATAGTGCCTTCAGATGTTTGCCTCACGAACTGCTTCACAAAATAATGATGGAGTACTTAGGTATTGAAAAATAAGAGTTGTTTTTAGGGTCCAGAAGACGCGGCTACTCTCCAAGCTTTGGAGGGTATGCCGCAATGAAACCTAAAAGAGGAGCCCCCCCCCCCATTCTTATCAAAAAAATCACCAATATTTTATTATTATTGTATTAGCATCCCGTACGGTTGGGGTCTTGGGAGTAATGGAACAGAAAACCGCCTTAAAGATTTTAACTTCTCGTAATATGGCAAAAACTCTGCTTCGTAATATGGGCGAAATTCGACACGTTTTTCTCTGTAAATGACACTGAATAACCTGAATAATCGTAATAGGGGACACATTTAAGCTCTTCGTAATCTGGCAAAATCTCCCGTCTCATAGTATCCATAAAAATCGGCTTTCTTGTAATATTCCAGAAACGACCTCAATGGGAGATAAATTAAAAAGGGAAATTAATCTTCTAATGCTTCACGAAACTCACAACTTCTTCGTTTATAGGGCGGATAGCGCTTACAGTCTTTAGGTTCTAAATAATAGTCACGAAGTCAGGTGAATGTACGAACTTTCTCATATGCTCCACATGATGCGTGCACGTTACGATAACCTTAACCCCACCTCATTCCTCATCAGAGATACTGCTTTTTTCCTCATGATCTTCCTCGTTTTAATTCATCTCCATCTAGGCTGAAATCAACCAATTTCGTTTCTGCTCTAATAACAGGCCAAAAAATTACTGATTTCACTTTTTTTGCTAATTTTTTCGGAATAGTTGTTGGAATGGTTTTTTGAATAATTTTTTTACCTTTTCCCGGCACAATTATATTGATTATATCTTCATTTTTATTAAGATTATCAAAAATATCATTTTTTTCTGTTTGATGAGATAATGTCTTTAAACAAAAACCGTCTTTGTCTAATAAGCAAATATTTAAATCGACTTGGTATCCTATGATTTCTTTAACAGTATTACAAAAAGGTCCAGTACTGCCGAGAAAATCTACAATTTGTACATTTGAATATCCATGTGCCCTAGATAGATTAACCTTGTTTTTAATATCGTCATTTAAAATATTAAACTTATCTAAAATTTGATCTAAAATTTGATCGTCTGAATATCCAGCGACCTTCTTTTTACAAGGAATTCAGAAAAGTTCCTTTTTATTGTTTTACTTTCTTGCGCCGCTATTGACGCAGTTAATATAAAACCAATTTTGAAATCATCATCCACATCATTTTCGATGAATTTTGTTTGCAAGTTCATGAATTCTATTTTATCTGGTTTCTCATTGGATGTACCTTCGAAAGCGAATTCAGCAAATTGATTGACTTGTTTTTTAGCTTTTTGCCATTCCCATTCTTCTTTTTCTAAAAGGAAATACCCTCCTATACACAACAAAAATGCGACAATCACGAATAAGCCGATTTTAAAAAAATTAAACATATATACCTTTTATGGTTTTAAATTTATTAAACTAAAAGAAATAATACATTTTAATTACTTTAAAATCAACTTTAAATATTTAA
The DNA here is from genome assembly GCA_038257035.1 of Chlamydiia bacterium. GTDB lineage: Bacteria > Chlamydiota > Chlamydiia > Chlamydiales > Parachlamydiaceae > JBBSJT01. The sequence continues at coordinate 13,577 of JBBSJT010000051.1, read as the reverse complement.
TTTTCATATGTTTATGTTTATTAAATAACTCTGAGAGCCGCCAAATCGGCAATTAATTATTTTAAAACATGCCTCTCGTAATAGGGAATGAATTAGCCGTCCTTTTTTAAACTTCTTCATCTTCTGTGAGTTCCGGCCACCAACAATAACAATTCCCTTTTCCTGTGCCTTTCCGTTTGCGTTTAATAAAATCTTCGTAACTTTCCTCTTCACCTTTGTATCCACAATAGTCTTGCATGTGATAAAATGTAACCTTGCCTAGCTCACCATGTAAGGCTTTGAATTCTTCATGCTGTCGTTTACAATCCTCATTAAGCTTATTCCACCTACCAAAACAAAGAGCCATTCGTTCTTTTGGCCTGATTCCTTCTTCAATACGATCTAAACGAATTGATAATTTTGTCATTTTACCCCCTTAACATGCTCTTCTAGCTGTGTAATTCTTTTTTCTAGGTCCTGCGTCTCCCTCCACTTCATTAAATGGCTGATAATATCGGAAGCCGCGCCACGCTTCACGGCTGGGGGACATTCTGGGTCTTCACAAAGTGCCTGTAAAGTGTGACAAGCTAATTTCATTGAGTGTTTAAGTTGCTCTATAGCATCAAGAAATATCGCATCCCTAAGTCTTGAAAGCTCCGCTTTGAATGTTGGATTCTCTAGCCACCGATAAAAACAATCTCGACTAATCCCTGCATCTTTGCACCCTTGCTCTATAGTATGTCCACTTACAAGGTGGATTAATGCTGACCGTTGCTTATCCGATAATTCTTCGTTATCTGTCATATTTTGTCCTACCATGTAATTTTCATAATGCATGTAATTTTCATAATGATTGAATGGCTTAAAGCTTTCAGAAAGCTAGTGTAATTAGCGACACTTCACAATTTACTAACCCTAGACTCTTCGGTGTTAGATTGTAAAATTCGATTGTACGCTGATTAAACCGCTTTCTCAATGATTTTGAATTTTCCCTATCTTTTCGCTTCGTGCCTGCCACGCTCTTCTTAAAGTTCTTCCTCAATTGTGGCTGGTCACTATACTCTTTCATTGTAACCTCTGGAATTAATTACGGGCTGTACGCTGTTTCTTTTGTTCATGTTAGCTTTTCATAGTTTTTTCTTCGCCTCTATCTGGCCGTCCCTTCTTACATCATTTAAGGACGATTTCTCGCTACTGCGTGATTTTAATATCTACGCTTCCATAAACTCTTTTCCTTTTGGGCATATCAAAACAGCTTTGGGCATATTGTTTGGGCATATTAAAAAAACACTTAAATCATTAATTGTTAATGCTTGGACATATTAGACATATTGGGCAGTGTATTTAATCGCCCAGGATTGAAAAAACACTTTTTTTTACATTTTTCTAAGCTTTTGCAAAAATTGATAAAAAACACGTTTTTCAGATTTTCTAGTAATTTACTTTTCTTAAGTCTAATACGCCTAATATGCCCAGGCATTAAACATAAGCAATTTATGAAATTTTGATAATATGCCCAAGATATGCCCAACTTAACTTTTAATATGCCAATTTAATCCCAGATGCTAGAATCTACTTTATAAGCCTTTTCAAAATCTGCTCTTGAGATTTGTAAGTCTGGAAAACAGTAACACTCTTGTCTGGTTTCTCCTTTAGGTGCCGAAGGTTTTGTTTTTGTTGTTGATCTTAAGAGTTTAGAGAGATGTTTTCCAAAGAGCCGGCGTTCAATTATTTTGTTTTGTAGAATCTGCTCTTTTAAGCACCAGGCCAAGTAATCACTGTAAACTGACGAAATCATAATTTGATCTTTCCAACCATATGAAGGCGATGTGTTTCCTATATCGAAACTTCCCCCTCTTAAAGCATGGAACAAATAATTTTCGGCAGATGAAGCGTCTTGCATTTTCACATCAAAAGCATCGACATTTAAAGGGATTTTTCTAGGGTTAAAATCTGATATATCTTCTTTTTGGAACTCATAAAGAAGCCTTTCGCACCCACAATTTTCTAGCTCTTTGGAAATAGCCTTAAAATAATCATGGTCCTCTTTATGCTTATCACTAACCTTTAAAACAAAAAATCTTCTATCGTCATGATCTAAATGGACAGGCAAATCCTCATTGCTTGAAAAAATAAAGTGCCTGTAGTTTTTTATTGTAAAAAGATCTTTCCCTTTTTGCTCAATAACAGCAGTTTCTTCTGTTATCATTGCTTTAAGTTTTCCTATGTCCTTTTTTCCGCCTTCCCAAATAGATTCATCTGCAAAAACTAAGACAGCGTTTTTCATATGATTATTAAAGTTGCCTAGCAGGCGCGCCATGTTATCTAAATGAAGGAAATGTTGACCCAATAATTTGCCCAAGGTCTTGGCAAAAAAGCCTTTTCCGGTGCCTTGTAAACCCATTAACAAAATAGCCGATTCTGGGATTATATGCGGTTTTTGAACTAACATTGACATCCAAGACCAAAGGTACTCAAAAAAAGCTGAATTTCCAGAGCAAATAACATTCTTGACAAACTCTTTAAAATACTCGCACGATCCATTTTTAGAAGGCGTAAATGAAAATCCTTTCCATATGTTATAAAGCCCTCTTTTTTCTGCATGGCCTGTTGGGTCAAATGTGATCCCTTTATACTCCCTTCTATGCGGACTTTTAATCCAGATCTCAGCTTCAGTCCTTAATTTTCCATCTGAACATTCAATAATTTTATTTTCATAAAAATCTTTTACAGACTGTTTGCTTTCTAAGATAAAGTCTATTCCGCCAAAAATAACATGAGGTTCTTCTCTCAAAAAATAAGTTTGTGTATGCCTAACAACGGCATGGGTTTCATTGAGTTTTTTGACGATTTGATATTCTATACCTCCAGAAGGATTAATTTTAATCTCCTCTTCGACATCTTTCCATTCTTTTTTAAACTCTTCGCAAAGTTCCTTATCTTTTATCCAATCGGGAAAGCGGTCCTTCTTTAAAAATTCGAACGTTTTCTTTTCTAAGTCGCTAAAGTCTTCCGTTGGGCTATCTTCATATAAGCAACTGATATCAAAACCTGCTTTGTTGCAAGCATCAACGATATGTTTTTTTTTCTCATTCACGTCCTGTAATGAAATAAGATATTTAGTTTCTTTTCCAACTGCTCTTTTTTCTGATTTTGTGCCGTGCCATTTTCTATAGGCTCTTTCACTAAACCAAGGAGAAACCTTAATTTCCTTGCCTTTTCTGGTATATTTTTCAGCTATCTTTAATGCATCTTCTTCATTTTGAAAACACCAACCCCAGTCATTATCAAAAAAAGTTAAGTCTTTTTTCCCTGCATTTTTTTGTGAAAGCCTAAGGTCTTTAGTACCGGCTCCTGCAAGGATATAACAGATTTTTTCAGGTGGCTTCTCCTTAGTGGTTTCTTCTTCTCCGTCTTGAATTTCTTCGCTATTTTCTTCCGTCGATTCGGTAGTGAGGGGTTCTTTAGGTTTCACGTCGTTTTCTAACGTTTCTTGTTGTATTTCTGCTATGCTATCAGGCATGATTAGATCCGTTGTAAGTGTTCCTTCGTGGTATACGTTTCAATTAACGAGCCCTATGTCACAATTGTTAAATGTTACTTTATATTCATAGTAAGCCGACTGATTAGCTCTCAGCGGCTTTTTTGTTTTAATTTTCATTTCAAGATTGTTAATAAAATCATCTGAAAGATGATTCAAAAGCTTAAATAATTGCTCATTTATCATTACTGACGCCTTCCTTTGAAAAGAGGTCGGTGTTTGCTATTTTATCACGGAAATTTTCTGTAATAAATTGAATTACATGCTCACGGGTTATAAGTCGACGTCGAGGTGATATTGCTATGTGTGGGAGGCGGCCTGAACGCACTGCCTGACGGGCAGATTGGGCAGTGCCAAAAAGCCCGATTTTAACAAGTTGGTCAATCTTGACCGTTTGGCTTTCGCCAAGCTCTTTAATTAAGTCATTTATGAATTTAGGCGCCATTTAACCCCTTTTGGAGTCGGCGTTATGTGAAAAAAGCAAAATTTTAAGACAAGCCTGTTTATCAAGAAAATATTTTACATTGAAATTCAGGATAATCTTTGCTATTCTAAGAGATACAACTAGCGACAGGTGTTTTCCATACCGTGCTATTCAGCTATGAGAAAGGTCAGATTTTCTCATAGCTTTTTTTGTATCTTCTTTCATATTTACCTTTAATGCATAACGCGATCTCTTTTATTCTTTTGTTTTACTTTCGTTAAAATATGTAAATCATCACTGTATCAAATTCTTTATTTTTCCAAAATATTTAATTGACTCTTGGATATATCCTTAACTTGTTTTTATTGTCATTTATAGTCTTCTTTTGTTATTTGTTTTAGGTTATTGCAATTATTTTATAAATCTGTTTGTTCTTCTATCCATTTTAGAAATTCTGAAAGCGAAATGACACATTTTCTGCCGATTTTTCGGACACAACGATTGAAACCGCCGGTATTATTAAAGCGATGCCATCGCAATGAACCTTCTGAAAATGCCGGAAAGCGATGTGTGGCTTGATTAAATGTTAAATATTCGTCTTCAATTTTATTTTCATGTTTTACAACTGCCGTCATAAAGATGCCCTTTTTTTATGGTTTCGATTTTATCATTGGCGAGGCTTCTACAGGCCTATGCTCAATAAAACAAAAAGTTACCACAAACCACAATAATAACTACATCACATGCCACATACAGACACACTTCATTAACAATAACATTCGCCATTCCATCGAGGTTTTTCACAATATGGGCAATACACAAGTTCAGGAATAGGTATTCGGATCATTTTAGGTGAAACATGCTTACTTAATTTAGCTTTTTCTGATGCCCTTTTGCAACTTCTCTTTAACTGATTTTCAGCTACAGGAGCGCCTTCAATAGTTGTAAAAACAAACTCTGTGTTGGGTCTCATAATTTTTTCAAGTTCAGTAAAAATATGGCTTGGAAACGGATAACATTGAGCAACAATGCCACCTAAATAATCTCTATCAAATCTCAACCATTTTTCATCGAAAGAAACATATTCTATCGGCATTTCTAGAATCATTTTAAGAGAAACTAATGGTGTCCCTTTTGCCGGTTTATCTCTTCGCCTTTTTTTCAAGCACGATAGCTTCAGATCCTTATAACTTTGTTGCCTTTTTCTTTTAATTTCTTCTAAAAATTCATCAGACAGCCAAGCAAATACAGAGCCGTTGGCCAATTGGAGCAGTTCTGCAATCATTGCATCGCGCTGGTTGAGTTGACGAAGAGAGGCAATAAACTTTTCCCATTCTTCAATGCTTAAGGGTACAAGTTTTTCCTCATACTCCTTGCGGTCTTTATCTATCAAATCATCTCCTCTGTCGATGCCGCCTTCTAATTCCGAATTTAGATAAGAAGTAAATGATGATAATGCAGTACGAATCGATCTGCTTTTCCCCTTTTTAAATGAACAACTTTTGATTTTCTCAATAATTGCTAGATAATTGCCTTTAAAGTCATCTAGAGAGCTTTCCACAACAAGAAGATCATTTAAAGACATAGCCTCAAACGCCTTTTTGTAGTTTGTTTTTGTAGTTTGATTTCTCAAAGAATCAAAAAAACACTCTAAAGCTTTATTAAGGATAATTTTTAATCCGGAACCTTCCGCAATGGCTCGGAGTCGCCCCGTTATCCAAGCGCTCCGTTTCTTTGTTTTCGTCAATTTCAGTGAAGATTGACTTTCGGGTATCGTGACAGGATTTGCTTTCATAAAATATTTACCCAAAAATTTTCTCGTTCATTTTAGATACAACATCGGCGGTATGACTGTCCGATAGGTGCGCGTAGCGTTTAACCATCGCAAGGGTTTTATGACCCAGCACTTCGGCAATTTCTGCAAGGCTTGCTGAATTCATGGCGAGGTATGAGGCACAGCAATGCCTTAAATCATGAAAACGCAGATTGGTAAGGCCTGCATTTTTAACAGCATTCTCCCATGCAGAACGTATTTTGACTGGCTTTTTGGGATACTTTCCGGGGAATAGAAGTTGAGTGTCTAAGCGGCGAACTTTATCTAGATCTTTTAAAAGTTTAAGTGCATGGCCTTTTATAGCGATCTGACGAATATCTCCATTTTTAGTTTCATGCAAAATAACCCGACCCCTTTCCAAATCTACATCCGATCTCCACTTAAGATTGAGTATTTCTGCTTGTCGCATTCCTGTTGAGAGAGCAAGAACAACAATTGTGTATAGATAGCTATTTGTACTCTGTTTGCACGCCTCGAGGAGCTTTAGCCTTTCTTTCTCATCAAGAAACCTTACCCTACCGCGTGGTTCACGTGGCTTTGACACTTTTCTTGTGGGAGAATCTTCAATCCATCCCCATTCTTTAACGGCAATTGTGAAAGCATGTGAAAGCGCTGCTAGGTATCGAACTACGGTAGAAGGGCTGCGGAGGGTTTTTCTTGTAGTTGTTTCACGAAGAAGAACATCTCTTTGTTCGGCAATCATAGAAGAAGTCACGTCTGATAACAAGTAAGTGCCGATTTGTTTTTTCCACCAAAGTAATTGAGTTTTTTGCTTCTCTTCTACTTTTTTCTTAGTGGGAAGAATATCTCGAATGTAGCGATCAATTAAATCGCCAAGAGTATGTTTTTTAGATTCTGTAGTTTTAAAGTGTCGACCTTCTCGGATAGCAGATTCAGTTTGTTGAATCCATCTGTCAGCATCCGTTTTAGGTTTAAATGAACCGTATTGCGGAGGAAATCCTTTTATTCTTATCTGAACGTGATAACGTGTCTTACCATCTTTATCCGGAAGTTCTTTGATTGATGCCATATTATAACCCTTCTTCTTGCTTAATTTTCATTGAAAAATTACGGACAAGAGATTCATATTCTCTTGACGCAAACTTAAGAATCTCTCGGAGATTGATAAATTTAGAAGGGAGATAATACGCGAATTCCCCACTTTTACCCCAGTAAAATAGTAATTTGTCATCAACACACATGTTTTTAGTCTTTTGCTAATTATTGTTATGTGTTGTGGACAAGTGGGGTAAAAGTGGGGAAAACCCGCTTTTTGGATGAGATCGGTTGACTAGTTTAATCAACCGAAATAGCCTTTGAATGAAATATGGGGGCAGTTGGACTCGAACCAACGCAGACCGAAGTCGAGAGATTTACAGTCTCTTGCCATTGCCGCTAGGCGATACCCCCGAGAAATTGCTGACAGTAAGACTCGAACTCACGACCCCCTGATTACAAATCAGGTGCACTACCAACTGTGCTATGTCAGCGTAACAAGTTATTCACTTGTTGAAGGGTAGGTTATAGCAAATTCTTATTTTTCGGCACAAGTATTTTTTTATAAAAAAGTAAAATAATGTTAAAACCCCGTTTAAGAGGGGTTTTGAGCAAGTTTTTTTATTCCTTTTTATCGTCAGGTTTTACTTCGGAATGTTTTTCCATTTCTTTAATTGCAGCGCCAAACGTTCTTTCCATCAAATCTGTTGGTTTTGGCTGATTGATCCATTTAGCTGTTAATTTTCTTTTTACACCCTGGCCGCCCTTCGTCAAAAAACAACATTGTTTATATTTTTTTCCTGATCCGCAAGGACAAGGATCGTTACGTCCAATTTTTTTATTCATCATCCCTCTTTAATTAAATAAAAGTTTTCTTTATCATAATCAATTCATCCTTTTTTAAGTAAGATCAAAATGACAAGAACTAATCTGGCCCATACAGGCCTTGCCAAAAAATTAGAAAGCACACTAAGAAAAGCACTTTATGACTATGAGATGTTAAAAGATGTCTCAAAAATTGCAATTGCCTTGAGCGGGGGCAAAGATTCGTTAAGTCTACTTTATCTTTTAAAAGCCATATCGGGTCGTGGGTTTCCTGTTTTGGACATGGAAGCTGTCCATGTAAGCGGAGATTTTTCGTGTGGGGCCGGTGTAAATCAAAATTATTTAAAAGGCATATGCGATGAACTTGAAGTGCCGCTTCACATCCGTGAATCCACCCAGAAACTAGAAACGCTTGAATGTTACAATTGCTCACGAGAAAGACGTAAACTGCTTTTTGATGCAGCACTTTCTGTTGGTGCCACAACAATTGCCTTTGGACACACTTTGGATGATCAGGCACAAACCGTGATGATGAATCTTTTTCATAAAGCTGAATTTGCAGGGACTTTGCCAAAAATTCATATGGTAGATTATGGAATCACAATCATTCGGCCATTGATTTATGTGAATGAACAAGATATAACTAATTTTGCAAAACAGCAAGGCTTCATGCGCATTATGTGCAGATGTCCTGTCGGGCAAAATTCCATGCGCAAAGTTACGGAAGATCTTTTAAAACATATAGAAACCCTTTATCCTAACGCACGAGAAAATATCGCAAGAGCAGGACTTAAATTCGGCTCAGACAAAGCATCCAAAAGATAGGAAAATAATGAATCACCCGCTACCTAACGAACACGAAAGCAAAATTAATATTCAAGGCGTTGAAATTGCCCTTGGTTTCCCGGACGTTTTTCAATTTGAGTGGATCGGACAGCAAGATGTTTTAAATCAGTTACTTGCAGCTTGGCTTGTGATCGATGACAGGGACATCCCTTTAAATCCCCGCCTGATTGGAAAACCGGGGGTTGGTAAAACAACTTTGGCTTATGCCGCTGCCAAAAAATTAGAAAAGGAAGTTTACATTTTTCAATGCACAATGGACACAAGACCGGAAGACTTACTCATTACGCCGGTCATTGATAAAGCAGGCGGCATCCGTTATGTAGCCTCTGCACTTGTTACGGCCATGATCCGTGGCGGCGTCTGCATTTTGGACGAAGGCAACCGTATGAGTGAAAAATCCTGGGCATCACTTGCTCCCCTTCTTGATACGCGTCGTTACATTGAATCGATCGTTGCGGGATTAAAAATCACGGCACATCCCGAATTTCGAATTTGTGCCACCATGAATGATGATGCTTCAACGTTTGAGATTCCTGAATATATTCACAGCCGCTTGCAACCGCAAATTTATTTGGATTTTCCTGAAGCCGAAGAAGAAAAACGTATTTTGCGTGAAAATCTTCCCTTTGTTGATGAACACATTATGGATTACGTGGTCAATTTTTTACAAAAAGCACATGCAGGAAATGAAAATTACACCATTCGCGACGGTATTAACATTGCACGCTACGCTGCAAAAAGAATCAAAAGTACAGGTTCTGACTATAAAAATTTTGAAGGCATTTTAAGACAAGCAGTCTTGATGACACTTGGTGATGAAGCTTTACTTTATATGATGGACAATAGGTAGATTTTGTTTTATTTAAACAAAAACAATATCTTTGCTCTACCCATCACTCATTATAACATGGAAATGGCAGAGCAGGTACGTCTTCTCATTAATCAATTAAAGCCAGATTGCATCGCTGTTGAATTTGCCGAGACCATGCAATTGCAACTTATACATGCAGCCTCAAGGTTGCCCGACACAAGTGTTGTGATTGCCTACGATAGCAATGACTCCCCTATCTATTACCTTGCTGAGCCTTGTGATGCTGGCTTTGAGGCGTTAAGAAGCGCCCTTGAAAGAAATATTCCTGCATTTTGCATCGATCTTGATGTTGACCACTACCCTGACTGCCAAGAATTTTTACCGGATGCTTACTCAATCACTCGTATAGGTCTTAAAAAGTATTACGAGGCCTATAAAAATATAGCATTATCAAAAGTGAAACCTAACGCAATCGATGAAAAACGGGAACTTTATATGGCAAAGCGCCTCAAAGAGCTTTCTTTTTCATTCGATCGCATTTTATTTGTTGGCGGCATGGCACATGTTGAAAATGTATTAAAACTCACCGAAAAAAATGCCTTTCCAACCCTTGCGCATGCCCCAAGAAAAACTGTAACACTTAGCGCTCTTACAGAAAAATCCAACCGCGATGTGATGGCCGAATGCGGATTTATTTCTACACTCTATGAAAAATCACGAAAAGTACACTCCCCTTCCGATCGCCAAAAATTCATCTTCAAGCTTTTTAAAGAAGCTGCCACACTTTACAAAAAATCTAGCGGTAACCCTTTCCCAAGCTATCATTTTAGAAATATCATGAAGTTTTTACGCAATTACGCCATCATTTATGATCGTTTAATGCCCGATCTTTTTCAGATCATAACGGCTGCAAAATTGTGCGTTGATTCCAATTACGCCTATGAAGTTTGGGCTCTTGCAACAAGCTATGAATATCAGAAAAATTTAGATTCCCTGCCCGTTGTTGATTTAACCATCGAGGACATTTGGGGTAAAAGCAAAATTGTGCGCTTCGATTTAAAACAAAATAGCCGCAAAAATGGGTTTACAGATCGACAAGCCAAAAGCCGCACCCAATACCGTTTTAGATCCCCAGGACTTTTTAGTATTTGCTCTTACCCAAAAGAAGATTTGATCATCGAGCGCTTTGGAAATTTTTTGAAAAAGAAAGGCACGGAACTTCTTCGTGAGGAATCTGCCAGAGTTCAACCTTTTACAACGAGCATTGAAGATGGGATTGATACCCGGGAAACCATCAGGCACTGGCATGAAAAGAAACTTTACGTAAAAGTTAAAGCCAAACCCCAAGGCGAAGTTGGCTCAATCGTTGTGATTTTTGATGAAGATTCGGGCGTTGTGGATAAAGATGCAAAACCAGAAGTCCAAGAACAACAGATAGAAGAAAACTACCCGTGGAAGGTGACCTGGCTTGGTGAACATGCTCAAGAATCCGACATGTCTTTTTACGCAAAAGGTTTGGGCAACATTGTAGGCCCCGGCATTTGCCGCTCAGAATATGGCGGGTTCATGATGTCCTACCCTCCAAGACGCATGAGAGATATTTGGCATGATCCCGATTATGATGAATGCCAAACTAAAGCTGAAAGGCTTTTACTTGCAGCTATCGATTATGCGGTAAAGCCTTTAATCGTTTATGTTGCTGCAAAGCCTCCAAGATCAATCATAAAAAGCTTTGCCAAACGCTTTGGTAAAAAAATTGTCTATATGCCGATCGGCCAATTTTCGCCCATTACCTTAAATAAATTGCGCGTCTTTCATGTTTTGGATGGACACGATAAGCGCCAAATCGCGGATGATTATATCTTCTAACTAGCTCTATAGCTTTAGGATTTTTTACCAGTGAGGCAGTGAGAAAGACATGAGATCAGTGAGAGGTCAGAAAAATAATTGGGGTCAGGCTTTACAATATTACAGTTTCCGTTATGATTAATAGCTTTAAGATCTGAAACTGTCATATTATCAATCCAGACCCCAATGAGCGCTTGGTTTAAACGTAAAAAAACAAAGCAAAAAATTACGATATATGGGGTCTGGATTGACAGAATGACAGTTTCACTGAAATAACTGTTTAAATCGTAACGGAAACTGTAATTCTGTAAAGCCTGACCCCATAAAAGCATCAAAAAATTTAAACATTTTGGAAACCTATGATAAGATCAACAATTCAAAATAATAATCACCCGATAATAAATGCTTTGCAAGTTGGAATGTGGCCAAACAATTTTCCTCTAGAAATATCTTCGCATATTTTAAGTTTTTTGAATGCAGAAGGCATGCAACAAGCGGCCAAAACATGTAAATCATGGACCTTTGAATGCGTCACATTTGCTAAATCAGAAGAACTTTCATTGATTAAAACCTACCTAGAATGGATGGGAACAACTGCTGACAAAATAGAATATAATCAAAAAGATAAATTTTTGGGACATACAAATAGCACAGAAATGCCTCACGCAAAAAATTTAATGGAAGTCAAAGAGGTCATTGAAGAGATTCGTGAAAATATTTTAAATGTTTTAAAAAATTATCATGACGATCGACTTCTCAATTTAAAATATATGCCAAAACCAGAAAAAACCCCTAGTTTTTTTGGAGATATTTTTGATTTAGCTAAAATTCAGAGAAAACATAGTCTATCTTTAGCAGAAAGTAATCTTTCTGAAGTCGCTGAAGAATTAGCTGAATGGGGCTACTATAAAAAAGCAATGAATATTACTTCGTCAAAAAACTCTGAAACCTTAAATGATCTCATCCGAAAAACTGTTTGTGAGATACTAATCAAACGTTTTCTTTTCGATAAGGCTCTGGAGCATCTTCCGTTTTTTCAACACGATGGGGCCCATGAACTTATTTTTTTTTCCATCTGTAAAGCAATGACAGAACAAGGATTATTTAGTAAAGCAATGGATCTTATTAAAAAAGACAAGACAAGCGCGCATACAAAAGTTCGTACCGTACTAGCCATTTCAACTTATTTTTTAGAGGGAATAGAGCCGATCGACAAAAAACAAATTGAGGAATTGATTGCTTATGTTCAATCCGTTGAATACAACGTTCAAGCTACTGAAGAGGCCTATCTTACCTTAGTTAAATGCCTTGTCAAAGTGGGGTTTATGGAAGATGCTATTAAATTCACTCTTCAGATGGAATCTCGCAATAAAGTACCTGTTATTAATTTTCTATGTTACACATTGACAATGGCTGGTGATTTAGATAAAGCAATTGAGGTATCTGAAATGATGCCTGTTTTAATAGCCGGTACAACACCCTATGAGGGTCTTTCAATTGCACTTGCGGCAAAAGAGCGTTTTTTGGAAGCAATTGCTATGCTCCGCAAAACACCTCAATTGGAATTGAAAAAAAAGACTTTTAATTTTGTTCTTCATCTACAGGCGATCCATGAATGCAAAACATTATTGACCAACGAAGATGAATGGCATGCTTTGCTAAATATTTCAAGGGAGCTTATGGAAGATGGGTTTAGGGAAGAAGCAATTGAAGCTACTAAAGTCATCGATAATCTAAAAATAAAGAGTTTAGCCCTTCAATTCATTTGTAAAAAAATGGGAACAGGCTGCTTGGACGAAGCGATCGACTTTGCAAACGAAATCCCTGATGTGCAAATTAGAAGTTACACGCTGCGCGACCTTGCTAAGTACGTGTATAAATCCAAAACCGTTCATTATTATAAGGGTGAATTTCAAAACAATCAGGCAGTTAATATTGCCAATACAATCCCCGATGAAAAAATAAGAACACGCACCCTTTTAGAAGTGTCGTAAAATAAAATTTCTATCATTATAATTGGGATCTAAATTGTTGCACCACTCTGTAGTGCAGCGGTTTTTAAATAACTGTTGCACCGCGGAGGGATGCTACAATTAATTTCCTCTCGTTGGAAAAGAAATTTGGAGACGTTTTCTTATAAGTGCACTAATCTAAAATATCGATCTACTATCAAGTGTTGAATAGTCAGATAAATAATAACACGCAAAAGATAAATCCCAAATAAAATTAACTTTACATATTAATAAATTTTTGATATTATTTTGGTAAATAATAACTAAAAGAGGAATAAATGATTAGATTAAACCCTTATGTAGAACAAAATATTGAACAGCCGATAATTGAAAACCAGATGAATTGGGGAAATTCTTTACCAGAGGATCTATTTGGTCTTGTGTTTTCTCATTTAAAACTTATTGATATACAAGAATCAGCTTGTGCGAATAAATACTGGAACGTACAGACAGTAAGTATT
>JBBSJT010000050.1:0-16729 GCA_038257035.1 Chlamydiia bacterium | reverse complement strand
TATCATCAACCTCCTGCATTACCGAAGGTTAATATTATCGTGCTAATCGTGCCGCGTAGCGATCGTGCATATCCTGTAAAAAAATGTATAGGTATAGTAAAAGACTGTTTTAATTTTGTTAATTTTTAAGGAGAAGAAATATATATTTGCTCTTTTGCTCTGTTCACAACGTTTTCTTAAATTGCGCTTTATCGCAGAAAAGTTTATGATTTTTTATTTTACAAGAAGATATTCATGAAAATTATACTGTTTGAACCTCAAATTCCACAAAACACAGGAAACATTGTCAGAACATGCGCTGTCACGGGCACTGATTTGATTATTTATAACCCGGGATTTTCAACTTCCGATCGCATGCTTAAACGTGCAGGGCTTGATTATTGGGAAGGGGTAAACGTTCAACTCATCGAAGAACTTGAAGAGCTTGAAAAATTGTTGAATGATTCCAAAGGCAATTTTTACTTCTTTTCAAGTAAAGCTACAAATCGCTATTCAGATATTTCCTATACTAAAGATGATTGGCTGATATTCGGATCGGAAACTACAGGATTGCCTTCGAAATTTTTTGAAAAATGGCCAGAACATTATGCGACAATTCCCATGAAAGAAGGGGTGCGTTGCTTAAATCTTGCAACAAGCGCAGGTATTGTTGTTTATGAAGCTTGGAGACAACAAAATTTTGAATAAAAAAATTGGATACGGTATTTGCCGTATCCAATTAACAACAAAAGATTGGGTACGGTATCTGCCGGCCCCAATCAAATTAAAGAGCTTTATTGATCATTGCTTTGAGATCGTCTTTTCCTTTTAATCCAACTACGCGTTGAACTTCTTTACCATCTTTTATTAAAAGAATTGTCGGTATCGATGTAACGCCGAACGATGCTGTAACTCCTTGAGCTTTTTCAATATCAACTTTGGCAATTTTAGCAACACCTTCCATTTCATCAGAAAGTTCTTCGACGATTGGGGCAATCATACGGCATGGTCCACACCAATCAGCATAGAAATCAACAAGTGTTACACCGGTTGCAGTTTCAGTTTGAAAGTTTGTGTCATCTAAATATTTAATATTCTTACTCATAGCGCTATCTCCTATTTAATCTTAGTATACCGCATAAAGATTTTATTTTCCATCTAAAAACCGAAAATAGAGTGTTCATTCCTTTCTTGAAAAAAAACTTTTCTTCAGTTAGAATCATTTATTATTAACTTTTCATTTAGATGGTTTTATGACATTACCCGAAGATAGCCCCTATAAAGTTTTAGCTTATTACCATATTACCCCGCTAAGCGATCCTCAAAAAGAAGTAGTAGCTCATAAAGAATTCTTTAAGGACAAAGACATAACTTCTAGAATTTACATTTCTGAAGAAGGGATCAATGGCCAAATGTGCGCATCTCAGATAAGTGCAGAAAAGTACATGGAATGGATGCATTCAAAGGAAGAATTTAAGGACATGCCCTTCAAATTAACGCCTCACCATGAGCAAGCTTTTCCAAGAAAGGTCGTTAAATATAGAAAACAACTTGTCGCCTATGATCGCCCGGTAAACATGAAAAAACGTGGGACGCACGTCTCTCCTGCTAAATGGAAGGAAATGCTAAAAGATGAATCCAAAATTTTAATCGATGTGAGAAATGACTATGAATGGAAAGTTGGACGTTTTGAAGGCGCAGAACTCCCCCCTTATGAAACATTTCGCGAATTTGATGAATATGCAAAAGAATTAAAAGACAAAGTTGATCCAAAAGAGACCCCCGTCATGATGTATTGCACAGGTGGAATACGCTGTGAATTTTATTCTGCTGCTTTAATGGAATATGGCTTTGAAAAAGTGTATCAGCTAGATGGTGGTGTCATCAATTACGGCGAAAAAGAAGGCGCCGATCATTGGCTTGGCAAACTTTTTGTCTTTGATGATCGCCTAGTTGTACCTATTGCTGATCAGGAAACAAAAGTCATTGGCCAATGCCATCATTGCACCATTCTTTATGAATCCTATAAAAATTGTGCCAACATGGATTGCAATAAATTATTTATTTGCTGTGCCGGTTGCTTGAAAGAATTTGCTGGTTGTTGCAGTAAAGAGTGCCAGTCAGCCCCGCGTGTAAGACCCTACCATCACCAGACCCATAAGCCATTCCTTCGCCTGCATAACTACCGTTAAAAAAAAGCGGAACGTATCTAAACTCCTATAGAGTATAGCAAAAGAAAAGGTAAGTGAATTTTTTTGCAAGAATTAGAAGCTTGATTGAGACAATAGCATGGAGTGTTCAAGTTGAAAACTTGCAGAAGCCAAAGCCTCTATAGGGAGCTTTCCTCTCCATTCAATTCTTCATATTTTTTAATAATATAAGCATTTAGCTTCGAGGGCTTTGCAAAATTTGAAGTTGATCTAATGTCATAATAATTTAAAATATTCTCTCTTTTATTATTATCAAGCACCTTAGCACCACTTTCAAAAAGTAAATCAACTATTTTTTTTATTTCTTCAGAGGGTTCCTCATAAATTTTATAATCTGAATTAGTTAAGTAATGAAAAGGCGTGTTTCCCTCGCTACTAACAGCGTTGATTTCAGCTCCATTTTTTATGAGGAATTTAATAACTTCTAAATTTTTATTCTCAACAGCCTTATGTAAAGGTGTCGTACCATTAATATTAGTAGCGTTAATTTCAGCCCCATTGTCGAAAAAAAGTTTTGCAATTTCTGCGGAATGGATCGATGAAATTAGATCTTCCCTTTCTATTTTCAATCCATTAGTTAACAATAATTTGGCCATATCAAATGAAGCGATATAATCAAGTAGCTTTTTACGCTCACTAGGATTGATATTTACTCCATTATTGAAAAAGAAATTTACGATTTCTATCTTATCTCTACATATCGCTATAAATAAAGGAGAGGAGTCTTCAAGAGGTTTAAGAACATCTAATTTAGCCCCGGAAGACAAAAGAATTTTTGCTAATTCCAGAGATTGAACATAACAAAATCCGTTTGCTGTATCTGCGTTGTTTTTCAGTAAAGTTAAAACTATTTCTTTATTATTATCCTGCACAGCCCGTTCTAGTAAAGTTTGGCTTGTATACCTCAGAACACTATTAATAGGTACTCCTCTTTTGATAATAAGATCGACAGCTAAATGAAAAAACTTATCAAAAGAAGCTCTGTGAACTGCTTCAATACCTTTAAGTGTCAATTCTTGATTAAGCAGGGGTTTAATTTCAGGTAAAGGACGATTTTTTTCTTGAAACTGAATGCAATTTTTTAAATTTTCAAAGGATCCATAAATGGAAACTAATTCAAAAAGATCTTCAGTGGTTATATTTTTTAGATGATTCAATGTATTTTCGTAATCAATTTTTCCATCATTTTTAAGATCAATATATTTTTTTCCAAGTTCGCTTTTGGAAAAAAGATCAATGTCATTAAAAAGATCATTTAGGTACTTACGAGCTTCCTCCACATTATTTGAGCTGTTAAAACCTGCTTCTTTTGCTCGTGTAATAATTGCAATGTCT
The DNA here is from genome assembly GCA_038257035.1 of Chlamydiia bacterium. Lineage (GTDB taxonomy): Bacteria > Chlamydiota > Chlamydiia > Chlamydiales > Parachlamydiaceae > JBBSJT01. The sequence goes on along the minus strand of JBBSJT010000050.1, from coordinate 13,205 downwards.
GCATTTTTTTTCCCTTCTCTGTTAACGCTAGAAAAAGCATGAAGACTATTAATAGGTAATAAATCTAAAATTTCTAAAGAATTTTCGTGAACAATAATAGGAAATGCTTTTTGAGGAGGTACAAGAATTTTATTTTCAATTTTACAAAAGACTCCGTCAATATCTTTCATCTTTTTATTATCGAAAATATAAGAATAAAACCAAGAAGCTTTTGATTGATATTCTTGTCTAATTTCTTTGATGACATTTAATATCTTTTCGGCAACTTTTGGTTCACTGTAGTAAAAGCGATCTTTATCGACCATTTTTTCAATTTTATTTAATGTGGAAAGCTCATCCGTTGGGGTATTCGTTTTTATGATGTTATTTTCAACAACATCATAAAACTTACCTGTTTCTATACCTTTATTTGGCTCCATAATTTACCACCCTAATAAAATATTATAATTACGATCTAAATTTAGTATAAAACATATTAACATTATTAATCAACAGTACAAAATCCCTCAAATTGGGACTTTCACCACGAAGGTCAAAGTAGAGACGGAAATATTATTTTTTCCAAGAAGCACAAGAGTAAAAAAAGAGAAGAGCAAAGGGTAATAAGTCGTTCAGTCTTTACTAAGCCGCGAATGCGGCGAAAGCATGTAGTCGCGAGTGTAAACCCGCGGATTAATTCATTTTTAACAAATGAGCCACGAAGGTGGCGACAGATATTTGTTTCTGTCGCAGCTTAAGCAGCTCTATTTCATCTTGTATTTTATACCACGGGTTTAAACCCGTGGCTACATGCTTTCGCTGCATTCGCAGCTAGCAAGAAGAACTCGCTTCTCCTTCCCTTGCTCCTCTGTGATCTCGGTGTTAGAAAAAAGCATTCAGACCCAAGCGATCAGGCGGGTTTGGAAGAAACCCCCTCATAGCCTTTCAATCTAACGCCGGTTTCACTTAACTCCAAATGAAGATAGGCTGTATTATCGACGTAAGGGTATTTAAATTCTTCATGCTTTAAATAAAGTAGCAGCCCTTTTAAAACACCACCATGGGAGACAACTAAAAGGGATTTTCCCTCTTCTTTAATGCCTGTTAAAAATGGAAGCACTCTACTGACAGCGCTTGAATAACTTTCCACCTGTAGGAAGTCTGGATGTATTTGATCGTATTGATGATGGTCAAATTCTTCAATAAGTGGCTTGAAAGAAGCCCCATATTTAGCTTTAACTTCTGTTAATATTTGTCCTTCATGATCACCCCATGAACGCTCTCTTAGGTGTGCTGATGTTGTGACATTTAGATCTGTACCATGGGCAAAGATTTCTGCAGTCTCTTTTGCTCGGCACAAATCGGAGGAGTAAACCGCATCAAAGCTGACATTTTCCAATCTTTTTTGTAAGGCTCTAGCTTGGGCTCTTCCTTCATCATTTAAAGGGATGTCAATGCTTCCCTGCATTCTTTTTTCTTTATTCCAGTCCGTTTCTCCGTGTCTAACCAAGTAAATATCACATGTTTTTTTCATAGATTTTCCTTGTTTGTTATAACGTCTCTTCGTAAACGTATAATTTCCATCATCTCTTTTTGCGTGTCGTCCAGCACAACGGTAAGTCCTGGTTTTATCCCCTTTTCGGAGAGCTCGAAAGCTTTCATCGTATTACATATACGGCCATCTAATCTGACACCCACGCCTTTAATATCAACCATATTTCCAAGATCACCAAACATTTCGAGCGTCATTTCGCACGCTGTAATCACAAAAAGAACTTGTTTACCAGGGTTTTCTTCAATGATATCAAAAATTTTGCCACCGATATAATGAATCGTTGGAATAAATAAGGGGATCGATCGTTTTGCAGGTAATGCATGAACGGCTTTTCCAATAAAGCATTGTTGGCAGACAGGGTTATTTAAGTCATGTACGCAACGGTCAGTAAATCGCCCGGATGGGCACTCAAAGGGCTTATGACAATAAGAGAAGCCTAAAACAAATAGATTATCTGGTTTTTTTAAAAGCTTTTTAAAAGAATCCAAGGAATCTACACCGTATAGAAAGAAATCCCCTACTCTTTTAAAAGGTTTTGGCTTAAAAAAAGATTTAAGATACCCTTTTAAGTATCGTATGGGATGCTTTAAAATACTTTTTAAGATTTTTCGATCGCGATCTTCCTTCACAATCCATTTTAAACTTTTCCATTTCAAATTTTTTGCAGTCTCCGGTGTCATTCCCACCATATTAGGAAGTGTTCCCAATTTTTTTATGGGATGACATGAGGCAGCTTGGATACTTTTAGATTCCCAATCTTTTTCTGCTTCATCAAAGGTTTGGTGCTGGTCCCATAGTTTTAATTTATTCATAATGTAAACTCATGTATTATTATCCGCATGAAAGAAATTACCTATATTATCGATAAAGACTCCAAAAAAAAGCTTGTCATTAGGATTGCCCTTGCCGACCGAGAGGGTTATTATCTCAAAATTGATGATAAAACTCGAACTTTTTCTCTTAAAAGCATTGAAAAAGGATTGACTGCTCTTGACAAACTAGCACTTAATTTTTTAATTAAAGAAGAAATTAAGTATCAAAAAAAACAATCCAATCAACTAATAAAAGAAGAAGATGTTTCTCTTCAAATCCTTAATATATCAGCAAAGGAATCTGTACAAGCCTTAAAATTGATGGCAGCTACCGGTAAACTCTATTTTAATCAAAAACAACTGGCCTGCGATTTTTATAGTAAAGCTGATTTTGCTTACTACGTTGAATCAGAACAACCCAATCAACTTAAACTTTTGGGAAAATTAAAATGGGGTGAAAACGAAATTCTTATTCAAGATTGCGATTTTCTATCAGAGGGTCCTCCTCATTGGTTTATTAAAGGTATTATTTTAAAAATAATTGGGACTGATGTGACATGGAAGGAACTTGACGCAATCAGAAATCGCAGAGACTTTACATCAAAAGAAATTGATGCTTTAAAGGATGCATACAATGAGGATAACAATGAGCCAAAAGTCCATTTTTCAAAGCAATCCCATTTTGCAATAGAACAACAAAAAACTTTGATGCCCATTTTGGTTTTAAAAGATAGAACCGGGGCTTTTGCAGATCTTTACATTCAAGATGGGGACAAAAAATATTTGTACCATGATTTTGCAAGAAGAAACAGTGATGATGAGAAAGCGTTGGAACAAGATTTACTTGAAACCGATTTCATAGTAAAACCAATGGTTAATTCACACTACTATTGCCCGCTTGATAACGTTGCCAAAAGCTTGAATTTCATCTTGGAAATTGGCTGGAAAATAATGGATTTTAAAGGACGACAGGTTTTGAAGTACGATACATTTGAACTTGAATTTACAAGTGAGACTGCAGACATTGAAGTAAAAGGAAATTTAAATTACGACACATTTAAAGTCGACTTAAGAAATGTTGTGGGTGCTTTTAACAGAAAAGATCGCTTCATCGAAATTTCTGAACATCATGTAGGCTTATTTCCTGACACCTTTGAAAATAAAGATTTTGAAAATTTATTGGAAATTGCAGAGGTTGTCACCGACAAAGTCACAATTAAACGGCACCAATTTGGATCAATCGAAGAATTGTTGGAAGAAAAATTTGTAAAACTTGATTTGCCACTAAAAGAAATGATGCAACAACTTAAAAGCCCAATTAAGCAATTTCCGCTTTTTAAGGGTATTTTAAGGCCTTATCAGGAAGAGGGTGTTAATTTTCTTAAATTCTTGTATGATTTTAAATTTTCAGGAATGCTTGCAGACGATATGGGACTTGGAAAAACCGTACAAGTTTTAGCTTTTCTTTCGTTAATAAAAACGGAACGTCCAATTTTGATTATACTGCCATCTTCCCTAGTTTTTAATTGGCATTTGGAAATCAAACGCTTTACGCCACACTTTAATGTCTTAATCCATCATGGAATTAAAAGAGGACAAATTTTAAATCCAAACGCAAATATTATTTTGACAACCTACGCGACTCTTCGCATGGACTTAGGTATTTTTAGACAATTAAACTTTGAATGTCTGATTTTAGATGAGGCGCAAACCATAAAAAATGCGCACACACAAATTGCAAAGGCTGTTTTTGCCCTAAAAAGTAATTTCCGCCTTTCAATGACAGGTACGCCCATAGAAAACCATCTAAAAGAGCTTTGGTCTCATTTCCGCTTTTTAATGCCCAATCTTCTTGGGAAAGAAACAGATTTTTTAGCGGATCTACAAGCTGCAAGCTCCGATAGCAGATATTTGCAAAAGATCAAATCCAAAATTAGGGCTTTTGTTTTACGACGAAAAAAAGAAGATGTGGCAAAGGATTTACCTGAAAAAATCGAACAAACAGTTTTTGTTGAAATGGAATCTGATCAAAGAAAAATTTATGATGATTATTTAAAAGGCATTAAAGGCTCCCTTATTAAAAAAATCGACATCGACGGCATATCCAAACATCGCATGGAGATTTTAGAGGCTATTTTAAGATTGCGTCAAATTTGCTGCGATCCTATTTTGGTAGCTTCACAAGTTGAAACGGAAGTTAAAATTTCAAGCGCAAAGCTTGAGGCCCTGATGGAAGATATTGAAACTGCCGTATCCGAGGGCAGAAAAATTCTTGTCTACAGTCAATTTACAGGGATGTTAAAATTGATTGCAAAAGCTGTAAAAGAAAAAAGTTTTTCTTACGTCTACCTCGATGGCAGCACAACAGATCGTGAAAAAGTGGTCACTCAATTTCAAGAAGACCCAAGTATCCCTTTATTTTTAATCAGCTTAAAAGCCGGTGGTGTTGGTCTAAATTTAACAGCCGCTGATTATGTTTTTTTGTTTGATCCTTGGTGGAATGATTCAATAGAAAATCAAGCAATCAACCGTGCGCATCGCATTGGAAGAAAAGATACCGTATTAGCAAAGCGGTACATTATGGCCGAAACAATTGAAGAAAAAATGATGACAATAAAGCAAAATAAAGAAAAAATGGGCTCTCTTCTTTTTGAGGATGCTCTTGCCGACCTTGCTTTAAGTGAAGATGACTTTAGATTTTTGTTATCATAGCAACAACTAGGGATTTAAAATGAATAATGATCGTAACATAGACACTTATAAAATCTATTCCTATTTAACGGGATACGCATCTTCAAGTAGCATAGCTGAAGAATTTCCTACAAAAAACTTGCCAGAATTTCCTCACCCCAATAAAAAAATTGAAGACCTTGAGAAAATTATTTTCAATACAAAATCAAATCAACTTGTACTTCCTGATGAAATCAATTTGCATATTTTTGAATCAATAGACCCAAAAACAAGGTTGTCAATTCTACCAAAAGTCTGTCAGCAATTTTATCTTTTAAATCATTCTTTTTCTAACCAATGTTTTCATTTAAATGAAATATTTCCTAAAGTTCTATCTGTTGCTAAAAATTGTATCTATGACACCATAGGAACAAAATGGTTTGCTATTGAGTTTACCGGCCCTAAAAAATTGATGTTCCATAAAATTAATGTCGCTGCACATCATGCGATCCAAGATAAGTATGGGATATTCCAAGACAGCAGTTTTAATGCTTTCATGAAATATAACCGTAAATTTTTTCAAACAACTCTTGAATCATGTCTTACAGAATCAAAAAATCATGAATTCAACGTTTTAGATTTATGTGAAAAGGCTTGTATTGAAGCAGGCAAGGAATTTAAAATTTACCTTTCAGAATTTTCCATTTCAGATGTTCTTAAATGCAACATTCTTGCCCAAAAATCTGATGAGATTAAAATATATCATTCTTTTATTTCTTTTTTTGAACTTTTAAGCGAAGGAACTCTACAAGGCATTGCCTTGAATTTAATGAATTTTAAAGAAATTATTTTAATGGGAGCAGATTATACTCTTTTAGAATGTAAAGTAGAACTTTTATCTTCTTTAACAGAAGACGAACTTAAAAAATTGGAACCTTTAATACATGTTTTCGAAGAATTTTTTCATCTTCCCTTTAATTCCGGATTATCAACACTTAACACCTCAGAAGAGGGATGCTCTGTTGTTTTACATAAGTATTTTAAAGATTTTATTTTATATATGACCGATTCTTCTTATGAGGATTGTCTTTCTAAAACCAAAAACTTGTTACAGGAATTATGTGAAATCTACCGGTTTAAAAGCCCCTTTAAATCTCATTTGTTTTTCCTTTATCACTGCAAAGAGCTAGAATTATTTTGCCCACATGGGGAAATCAACAAGAAACATCAATGGTTTGCAGATAGCTTAATCGAAAAACTAACAACCAAGTAAAATATTAAAACAAACCACTAAATTCAATTTTTATTATATTAGATTTAATCGAATCTAGTGATTTAAACTAAATATTATAATTTATAATTTCTACTTTTCAAGCTTGATAATTTCAACTGCTGTTTGCTTTATTGTTTCCAAACCGTGTGCAAATCCGACCATTCTCATGAGCTGGTCCACATATTGGACTTCCATATCAAGTTGATCATTGATGAATTCAAGGTAAGCTATCTTTTTTAATAATTGGGCTTTCGTCATTTTACACCTCTTTGTCTTGTTATGCCCTCAATTAAAACGGATTGTTGTTAACGTTGGATTAAGAAAAATTTAATTTTGCATAAATTTGTGCGGCAATAAAAAACCCGAGCTGATGAATTTTTTAAGGTTCATCTAGCTCGGGTAACCAAACAAGGAGTATCAAATATATTTATATTGTTGCGAAAAGCGTGCCAACAAGAGATTTATGACTCATCTTCTTCCATATAGGCTTCAGGATTATTCTGTAGTTCTTGGGCTGTTGCTTTAATTGTCTCTAAACCATTTGAGAAGCCTACATCGCGCATGAGTTGGTCTACCATTTGAAGTTCTGTGATAAGTTGATCGTTAATTGACTCTTGTACATCATATCGTTTTAATTGATAGATACTATACTTGTCTTTCACCTCTATTTTAAGAATTAAATTTCAATCCTACAAAAATGTATGGTATTGAAATTTAATTCTTAAACTAGAGGCAAAATACAAGCATATTAACTACCAATTTAAACGAGATGATATACTCCTGCTATTTGTTTCATTAGCTCTTCCTTAGTCAGCGAAAAATGTGGGATTTGCAGATTTATAAAATGGCTGTACACACCCTTGCAATAAAAAACCCGAGCTGATGAAGTTTTTAAGGTTCATCTAGCCGGGTAACCAAACAAGGAGTATCAAAGTTGTTACCGTAACTGTTATTACCCCGGGCAGGGGTCAACAGTTGTCAGCCCCGTGTGTATTGTAAGGCCTTAGGCCGACAAGAAACTCGGGGTCAAATATATTTATATTGTTGCAAAAAGCGTGCCAACAAGAGATTTATGACTCATCTTCTTCCATCTCCATATAGGCTTCAGGGTTATTTTGTAGTTCTAGAGCTGTAGCCTTAATAGTTTCTAAACCGTTTGAGAAGCCCACATCACGCATCAGTTGATCTACCATTTGAAGTTCTGTAATAAGTTGATCGTTAATTGACTCTAAACCCGCTATTTGTTTCATTAGTTCTTTTTTAGTCATATATCCCCCTCATCCTAACGGTCGTTTGTTTCATATAGTTAGGTAGATGCGAAGCCCGTGCCAAAAAAAATGTTTTGTATTATTTTCTTTTGTGAGATGCTGTTTTCTTTAGGAGACTACTGTGACAAAACATTATCGAGATTATTTTTGGAAAGAGGGTATCCCCTATGGAATAGGGCAGATTGAGGAACCGGTAAACGAAAATGAAACCTACAAAATTGTGATGGACCCTTACAGAAAGCACATAAGCATTGAAAAATATGCTAAAAATTGTTTTGAAAGCATTGTATACGATTCTGCCTTTTTAAACTTTAGGCATTTGAAAAATGAAGACCATCGTGCTTGGAAAAAAGAGACCATTAGCGAAACGCCTGAAAAAGTTATCTGCTTTTTAAGCGATCAAGATGATCGGTTGGTTTTTAAAGAAACCTATTTTTTTAAAAATGATCTTTGCACCGAATGTCATGTTGCCTCTTTTCATAATATTCCTATTTCCAGGCAGCGGATGTATTATAAAATCTATGGTGATCCATTTGACGGAGTCATTTTATTTGATCAAAACAACCACCCCATTGTGTTTAAGAAGTATGCATTTGATGAAACTTTAAGAGAATTTACAGACCTAATTGAAACAGAATGGAATATGCAAGACTTTAAAAAGGTTGAATTATGCCTCAAATAACCTTCAAAACAAAAAATCAGACTTTTACAGTCTCGGAAGGCATTGAACTTCTTCAAGCAAAAAAGCAAAATCCTGAAATGCCACTCAAATTTGGTTGTACACGAGGAAAATGTGGTGTGTGTGTTATTCACGTTCTTTCAGGAAACGAAAACCTGACAAAAATGTGTTCAAATGAGGAAAGCACTCTTAAACAAAAAGGATGCCCTCCGGGGGCTTACCGTCTTGCCTGTCAGTGTGCGATTAATGGCAGCATTGAGATTGAATAATGCCGCTATAAATCAGATTGTTTAGGTTAAATCTCTTCACTTTTAATGTCCAGAACCCTCTTTAATTCGGCTTGAATCAAGGTTTTATCCCTGATAATCGAAGTTGTAGACTTAATGACAGCATCAACCTCTTTAAAATAGGTACTGTAACTTGCAATAAGTTGCTTAAACTCATCTTCACTTTTTATTTCAATTCTTGGCTCACCATTTGGACTTGATAAATTAGGCATATGGATGGGATAGTTATCAGGCAAGCATTGGTTCATAAGCGGATCATTTTCATCTGGGTAATTGTATCTTAAAGGTATTGGACCTTTCAAACCCAAATTATTAACAGAGCCTGGTTTTATATTGTAAATTGAATTGATTGCTCCCCAGTGAAGTGATTTTGTTTGATTCTCATCATTGGTTTTTAAGGCTTGCAATACACCATTATAAAAATTAAGCTCTTCTTGAAGGTTACTGCTCAATTTTTGAACTCGAGCTCTGTTTTCAATATTTAATGGCTCCTGATATAAAGGCGTCGCAAGTTTTAAATCATTTGTTGAAACATAATCTGAACGAAAACGCAATGCATCCATTCGTTGAGAAGTCTCAAGCTTAAACGTCTTACAAAAATCATTAATATTTGAAGCATTTAAAATCTTTGGAGGTGATGAAAAAACTTTATTGACCTCTCCTTGGTTAAAGATAAAATGTTTGTTTGTACTCAGAGTATATTTGACTATGCTTTCAGGGAATCTTTCTTTCATTGTAGCAGTAAGACTCCTTTTTGCTGTCTCTAATTCATTTCTATTAACTTCAGATAGTTTTTTTGACACGTCTTTAATATTACCATTAGCTTCTAACAAACCTGTAACAGCTGTCAATTTCATATATATTCCCAAATCGCTCTTATCTTTACCCTCTTTAATGTTTCTAATAAGGTCTGCGGTATAGCCTTCTATTTTTCTTTCATCAGATATTCTTGGATCCTGAATGATTTTTTTTAATTCGGAAATTACTATATCCATTTGAGGGGCCTTACTCTTCATGTCATTAACTATGAGAACCCTGTTTTTCACACTTAAGTTTGAAAGCTCATGTCCTTTAACTTTTGTTAAATAATTTAGTGTTAACGGTTTTAAATCTGTGCGTGGTACTGTGTCGCCCAATAACTCTCTATCTACCCATGTCTTGCTCAATTCGACTAATTCCTTTTCTATAGTTGCGGGATCATCAGCTTGCATACTAGCATTTTCTATATCCGAAATTGCAGCAACTAATTCTTTAATTGTAGGTAGTTTATTTTCTTGATTAAGTATTGAAAGTGTTTCCGAAGATAAATTTAGGTTAACACACCCTTTGTCAGTGCGGTACTCCCCTTTTTTAGGATTAAAATTCAGATTACCAGCTAAATCTTCAAACTTCTTAATTGTCGTTTGTTTTGTATTGCTTAAATCAGTATTTGCAGCTTTTAGCTGTGAAATAGTTGGATTTTTTAACTCACCATTAATAAGTCGCATAGTTTCTGGTTTAAGACCCAAATCGATGGGGGCTTTCTCTCCTGGATTTAGGTTTAAACCCCATTCATCTAGAAGCACATCGTTCTCATTTTTGGCTAAACTGCTTTTGATTGCGGTAGTTACAGCATGAACTGTGAGAGTAACTGGCGCTGTCACAAAAATTGCAGCTGCTAGCGCAACTTTCCCAACTGTATCAATCTTGCCATGGAATACAGAGGGGAAATATTCCTTTAATGCATTATTTTTAGTAATGTTAGTTTTTGTAATCGTCGAATTTGCAATATCATTAATTTCACTTCGATTTTTATCTATTGAATTAGTCGAGGTAGTTGATGTAGTTGAAGCAGTCGAAGTCGATAAACTAGTTTGATTAGTCGATCTTGTTAAGTTACTATTCATTCCTTCCATAACTAAGCCCCCATTTAATGATTAAACATATTTACATTATAATACTTAACACACAATAGTAACAACATCAATTTAAATTGAAAAATTTTCAACAAAGAAATGATACATACTAACAATTGAAAATTGAAAGGTTTTTTTACAGTAAAAAAAATAATAAGGTAAATCTAATTAGACTTGGCGCTGAAGTTTCAGGTTGAATTAGAATAAGTATCCTACACCCTGAGGTGCAGGATACTTAAGATCTATATATCTAAGCTTTGGGTGTTCTGCCGTGATCAAGAAGATCGAATGTCTTTTCTGTGACTAAGCGGTCCTGAAAATACCAATCTGTTCTTTTGTTATCACCGATATAAGAGTAAGATGGGCCATGGCGTTTGTCGTTATTCCATGTAAGCTCTTCGATGATTTGTCTTCCATCTTTAAAACGTTTTTCGATTCCATGCTTAAGCCCTGAAACGTAAGGAATTTCTGCATATTTCTCACCGTTTAAAAAAGTGACCGTAATACCTTCTTTTTGACCATCATACCACATTTCAATGGTATTGGGCTCTCCGGCTGGAAGATAGGTTCTTAACTCCCCTTCAATAACGCGGTTTTTATAAGGAATCAAATCTTTTGGAGCACCGTTTGAATGCGTTGTCGCACAAAGAACCATCTCACCATCCTGAATTGTGTCAACAGAAAGACTTTGGCCATAAACATCGCGTTGGATGCGGTTTCCATTTCCGAAAATTACTTGGGCTTCTAAATGATTTTTAGGGCTGTAATAGTGGGCAGTGACTAATTTATCATTTTCAATTTCTTCTTTTGATTGCGGAGCCCCATTTTCGTACCACTTAGTAACGTGGCGGGTTTGCCCATTAAAAATGACTTCTTGAGCAGGTTTTCCTGAACGGTAATAGACCATCATCTTTTCAAGGTTTCCATTTTGGTAGCTTTCCACCTTTTGTACAGTTTCGGAGTAAGGAAAAGTGTAGGATGTCTCCCCCTCCAAAATACCGCTAGAAACGTTTTTCGTACAAACAACACCATTTTTTAGTGTAGTAATTACTTTACCGGATTGTCCTTTGACCGCCCAATCTTGTGCCGGAACTTCAACACCATATCGATGAACATAAGTTTCCTCAACGATCGGGCCATAATTTGTTTTTTCACATCCGCTGATGATTAGCGCTAAAGCAAATAGAGTGGAAATTTTAAGAATTTTCATATTGATCCTCGCCTTTAATGCTATGAACTTAATCCCGCTATTCTATTCATTAATTTTTTGGCCTTTTTGGCATTAATAAAATATTGGGATTTGTTCATATAAATTTAATTGTTTCATTTGTTATGGTTGAATGTTCTGCATCCACATTTTCTTGAGACACTGTTTTTTCATTATCCCGATAGATAAATCGTAAGGTCATATTTTTTAATCCTTTACCCAATTTTTCACTTCTGTAAATGTCGATTAAAGTGACTTTTTCAAGAAGCTTTGAATCAACTGAATCAATCATCTTTAACAATTGCTCATAAGTCACCTCTTCCTTAACTGTAAGCGTCCAATCTCTGGTTGAATTTGGAAAAACAGGTAAAGGTGCCATTTTTTGATCATTTTTTCTTAATGGGTAAAGATCATGCAAGCTAATTTCAGCAAATAAAATACGCTTGGTAACATCCAATTTCCTGATGATTGCAGGGTGAATTTCGCCCATGGAACCTATCTCAAGATCGCCTACAAAAATTCCGGCTTGTCTTGCATCATGGAAAGTTTTTAGCTTGTGTTCTCTAAACTGATAGCCCTTAATTCCATTTTCATCTAACAAGTTTTCAATGATGCCTTTTAAGTCATAAAAATCCACATCGGCCGGTTTGTCATTCCAGGATTCAAGCTGGCTTTTGCCCGTAAGAATAATAGCGGCAACAGAATGTTCTTTATACTTCTCTTTATCTTTAAAATGAATGCGTCCAATTTCAAAACCGCTGATATCGTGATTTTGATGATCCACATTATATTTGATTGTTTGAAGAAGTCCAGGCAGAAGAGACGTTCTTAAGATCGACTGCTCAATCGATGTTGGATTTAACACCTTGACAACAGCATCTTCCGGCATATTAGAACCATTGGTGACGCTTAAAGCGCTGGGCCCAATCAGATCGCAGGTTAAAAATTCTTGCAAACCTTGTCCTAATAGACTTGTTCTAACATCATTTTCAATCAGGTACATTGGAGAATGAGGGATTGTAGAACCATGATATTGCGGTTGAGCCTTTGGAATATTTTCAAATCCATAAATCCTTGCAGCTTCTTCAACAAGATCAATTTCTGTTTGAACATCATTTCTGTACGTTGGAACCTTGACCATAAAAACAGATTTACCATCTACTGTTACTTCCATTTCTAATTTTTTAAAAATGGATTCAAGCTCGCTAACACCAAGATGTGTTCCTAAAATCTCATTCACTCGAGCAAGCCTGCATGAAATGATTTTCTTATCAAATTCTTTTTCTTTTATATCGATCAAACCTTTTACAACCTTCCCTGAACATAAACGCTGGATGAGGTTTGCACATAAGTTAAGTGAATGTATTACAATATTTGCATCGGTCCCTCTTTCAAATCGCTTGGATGCATCGGTTTGAAGGCTTAGTCTTTTACTGGTCTTGCGAATGGCTCCCGGGTGGAAGATTGCAGATTCAATCACAATATTTTTTGTCTGATCGCTAATTTCACTATTTAACCCACCCATAACACCTGCAATGGCAATAGCTTTTGCAGCATCGGTAATTAAAATGTCATCGTTA
>JBBSJT010000049.1:0-16994 GCA_038257035.1 Chlamydiia bacterium | reverse complement strand
ATATCAACCTTAAGGATATACTAAGGATTGATATCATCCTGCCTGATCCTGCCGCGAAGCGAAGCGGAGCGATCCTGAATATCCTGAAAAAAATCGAAGGTGCTAAATTAATAGGTTTAAGGGGATTGAACTTTTTCATTTTCAAGTAGCACCAGTATATATTGTTTCTACTTCAATCTTAAAAAATTTTTATTTTTTGTAGTGTAGGTTTTAACTTAGCGGTGTTTTGCAGGTTTCAACCTTCAAGTTAAACAAAACAGAACCAACGGGGTTTAAACCCGTTGAACATCGCCCAAGTTAAAACTTGACCTACAGAGCGACCCACGTATGTACTACGGGGTGGATTTGATGATTGAGTAATTGCTTAGGGAAATGTTATTTTTGATTACATCCCTGATTTTATCAACCGAAACTTTCTTTTCTTTACTCGCGCTTAAAATAATGTTTTTAGGATCCCACCCTACAAGATAATAATTTGATAGACTTGCAAGCCAAAAATCATTTTGTTTTAACCAATATTCATCACTTTGTCTTTGTTGCAATTTAGCATTTTCTAAATCAAAAAGTGTTGGTCCTAAATTCTGCAAAAACTTTAACTCTTTCAAAATAAGCTGACTCATTACATCTACTGATTTTGGATCTTGACGAAACTGAATTGAAATCCAGGAAAATTCAAGGTATGGGTAAAGCGGAAATTCATAGGCGACATCAACACCTTGCGTCGTACTAAATTGTGCCTTGATTTTATCTCTTAGCCTTTCTTCGATGAGTTGACAGGCAAGCTCGACTGCAAAAACATTTTTTTCATTCACTTCCACCTGCATAGGAAACGTCAAGCGAACAAGACTTTCTCCTGTTTTGTGACTTAAAACATTTTTTGTAGTAACCCCTTTTGGAAAAGTAGGAACAACAGGGTTTGTAAGTCCAAGTTTTAACTTTTTTGATGGAATGGATGCTAAATGTTTTTCAAGTAAAGGCTTAAGTGTTTCTTCCTTAAAATCCCCTACAATCACACAAACAAAATCTTCAGGGTTTGCAAAGGCATATTCCAAAAATTTTTTTGATGTTGCAAAGTCAGCGCGTTCAATATCAGCCTCTGAAAGAGGTCTTAGAGCCGCAAGATTTTCAGTATTTGTTGTGATGTAAGCATCTTCAAAGGTTGTATCGAAGTCAAGGGTGCGCTTTTTAACGCCGTTCTTTGCAAGATTCATCACGTTTTGGAATTTATCTTCTTTGAATGCTTGTTTTGTAAAGGTGAAGTTGATCAATTTGAGGACAGTTTCCAATTCATCCGACGGAGAAATGGCTTCTATTGACCGACTTAGTGCTTTAATCTCAATTGCAAATTCTGAGGATGTTTCGTAAAGTAAAACAGATAATTTATCCGGCGTTAAATCTGTAAATCCCGATTCTAATAACACTTGTCCTGACAATTCGGCTGCAGCCCTTTGACTTGGATTGTAGAGAGAAAATCCACCTTTTGCTGTAAGACGAATCATAATTTCGTCTTCTTCAAAGGGTGTCGGCTTTAAACTAATCTTCATTCCATTTGAGAGAGTAAATTCTGTCGTTGCTATGTTCGGGTAAGTTTTTTGCGATGCAACTATCTCTTTTATAGAAGTTTCTGGCGTATCTGCAAAGATTGGTTGGCTGGCAAAAAGGAGAGTCAATATAAAAGACGATAAGTATTTTTTCATAGTGTACAACCCTGAATTTAAAATTATTTCTTAATGTTTCCCCTATTTTAAAGAAAAGGTGTTAAGATTGCTTAAAGATAAAGTAAATATTAGAAAAACAACTCTTTTTGAGTTTTTACAAAAAAAACATCATTTCGTTTGACAATATGTTTCATTTACTTTAGGATAGTGTCCATATAAGCCCAGGTGGTGAAATTGGTAGACACGCCAGATTTAGGTTCTGGTATCGCGAGGTGTGTAGGTTCGAGTCCTATCCTGGGCATATTAAGACATTCTGTCATAGACAGAATGTCTTTTTTTTTGCCAAAAAATTACGTATTAAAATTTGCTAATTTGGAGTGCTGTAACCTGGCACAGCTGTGTTGCTCAAATCGACTTGGGCGTTGCAAGTCCGATTTATCGGGCTTTAGCCTTTATAAAAACACATCGACATTGTCGATTTCGCAGCCCGCCAGGTCGGGCTGAAAACAAAGCTGTACCAGGGTACAGCACTCCAAATTAGCAAATTCTATTCGTTATTGTTGTTTGATGTTGGTAAAGTGCAAAAGAGGCTGCAATTGCTTTCTTGCAATTGCTTTTTCCGTACGCTAAATTCGAAACTGGCATTCTGCCAAAAATTCACCTGGAATTAAAATATTTTTTAATTTCTCATCCGTTTTTACATATGTATCGAATGCATTTAAACGCTCCAAAGATGTACTATAAATCAAAATTGCTCGCTTCGTATGTGGCATTTTACTAGACATGAGCAACACAAAGAAATTTAAATTTCTTTGTATAGCAAAACTTTTTATATCTTGGGAACCTAACTCTAAATCGTCTAAATTCCAATACATATCGTTTGGTAAAGATGAAATTCCATATAAAATATCCTTATCTAAATATTCTTTAAAATCCTTCCTTAAAACCATTTCAACTGTTAAATCAGAAACATCATTTTTAGCATTTTTTAATTGTTCATAAAAATCTTTGGGAGTAGAAGCTAATTTTTTTAGTTTTTTTGCTGCTTGTATGTCTCTTAGAGTCGTTTTTTCAGATTTTAAATTAGAAGTATCAATCAGTATAGGGGCTAAAAGAAGAATCCCAAGTTCCGGAAAACATTTTACATGCAATGAAGTAAATATTTTTTCTGCAATCAACGTAGCATTAGAGCCGACATCTGCTATAAATTTGTTTTCACCGATTAATGGGTAAATTTTGTTCTCATTCGCATGGTGATCAATAATTCTTTCCACTGCATCGCTAAAAGCTGCTAAAGCATGCCTTAAAACATTATGGTCGACAAGGTTGATGCGCACTCGTTGTTCTTTAAATAGACGACTCATCGGCACATCATCATCTAAAAATAAGAGGTCATCAATCGAAATATCAAGAAGTTCAAATAAATAATGAACATCTTTTCGTAAAATAATTTCTTCTCGTGGGATATTCATTAGGGGTATATAAAATGTGCTTTTATTTTCCTCCGCCAATAAGTAAGCATAGCAAATCGAAGAAACAATAGAATCAAGATCTGCTGACTCATTTCCTAAAACAAAATGAATGAATTCGCCTTCATCCAAAATTTTCAGATAATGCTTTTTAGAAGTTTGTAAAAAATTTGTAATAAGGTTTTGCATTCAATTCCATTAAGAGAAAAAGGTAGAAGAATTACGAATAAGCTTTAAAAATCATCGTTCTCAAACTATAGATTCTAGCGACTTATATTTCAAGAAATGCCCCAATTTTCTATTTTCATGTAGGGAAGTGTCATAATATGACATTATCTTGCATGTAATTACAAATTGATTAATTAGGAGATAAAATTATTTTAAATAAAATTTTTTGAAATTTTACTGAACTGGCCATTTTAAGATTAGGACTTATTGCATTTTTAAAGAGGCGAAACGTGCCACTTCATAAAAGAATTGGGCTGGAAGATCATCTCTGCCTGAGGCGAAGAGGTCCATATATTCACACCAGTTTTTTAAAACTATTGTTTGGTCAATTATTTCACCATTAAGATCCATTCTTTGTAAAGCTACATAACTTGCTCCTAAGGCCAATCTTGCAAATTGCATTTTTTTACATAGATTGTAACGGTTAAACTCATTACTTGTTAAAGAGCGGTTTAAATAGCTTTCTAAAAGGGTTTCTTCTAACTTTTGATCGTAATCTAATAGAATGGCAAAATAGGCAAGATCATGAAAAGGCTCTTCGAATAGGCTTTCAGTCCAGTCGATGAGTAAAATATTTCCATTTGAAGACAAAATATTACGTGGATTTAAATCACCATGGATATTGACTTTTGCATTTTTCAAAAGTTCAAGATCTGCATTATGTTCGCACAGAGCTTTAAGTGCAAGATCCGGAATGTTTAATTCTAACTTTTCATATTTCTTTCGAGCAGGTTCAAATTCCAAGTAAAAATTTTGCATCGTCTTTAAAAAGGTGATCTCGCTAAATTTTTCATCTTTTGGTATTTGATGCAATTTTGAAACTGTTTTACCAAAATTTATCGCAAAATCTTGATTTTTTGCTTCAGACAGAGTTAGGGTGCCACCTTCAATAAATTCCATGATTGTGCATTTGCCATCATCAGAGACATAATGCAATTTAGGCGCAATTCCAAGATTTGAAGCTTCAGCCATCATATAGAGCTCTTTATGTAGCTTTAAAGTAGATTCCGACTCTTTTTGCATTCTTAAAACATACAACTTACCTTGCGCATCGATTAGAAAATTTTTTGCATAAGAATAGCCACCGAGGAGTGGCCTTAAAAAGATCTCACTTCTAGATACTGAAGGAAATGCATTTTTTAATACAGCTTCTACCCTTTTTTCATCATTTGCAAAGAGGGAAAGAGATGTTGAGAGGGCTAACATAAATAATAAAGATTTCATTTAAAGGTTTAACATCCAGGTAAGTTCATGCTTGTTATTCCCAAGATGCATAATACGGCTGCCTTCAATTTTAGCAAACTCTTTTAAAATCGCATAAGGGTTTTCGCCTTGAAACTTTAAAGTGCAGACAAAGTTTTTGCACATCCCGCTTGCAATCCAAAGCAAAATCCATTCTAAAAGCTTTTCAGGATAACAGGCAACATCGCTAAAAATCCAATCGACAACGCCAACCTTACTTGGTGTCATGGAAAAAGCATCGGCCTTTACGAAATGTACACCTGCCATTCGCTCTACATTCGGGGCCAATTCACTTCGATCGACACTAATCACTTCAGCCTTCAAATTTGCAAGCACCCATGTCCAACCACCTGGGCTTGAACCTATTTCAAGACATTTACTTCCCTGTCCTGGCCTTGATGGACAATAAGTCAAAGCCTCCCAAAGTTTAAGGTAGGCTCTACTTGGTGGGCCAATTTTGCTCTCTTCAAAATGAATTTCTCCGTTTGGAAAAGGAGAGGAACAATCGGATGATGCAATAAGCGTATTTCTATTTAAAAGCGTCCAGGAACCCATGTTTGATTTTGGCAAAGTCGTTGGAAAATTAAGTGGCTTATCTGAAATAAACGGGAGTTTCGCTTGAATGAGGGCCGCTCTTCGATGTTCAACAAAGGGGTAAAAAGCCCAATTTCTTTGAATGCCTTTAAGGATATTTGCAGCCTCAGAAATAGATTCAAATTCTGCAATAATTGGATTATACCAAATGTTTTGTGCCCAAAAAATGCCTTCATGTAGCTCATTTGTCAAAAAAAGTCGTCCATATTCTGCAGTACACTTTTTTAATTCATTCTTTAATTGCTTTTCGTACCCTTCAGCTGCAAGATAGGCAAATGTCTTTTGATCTTCCATTATTTTACCTGAACTTGTCGGTAATATTCACCAAGTAGTAAACCTGTTGCAACAGACACATTTAAGCTTTCAACCAGGTTTGAGCCCGGAATTTTGAGGGTGTCTTTGGAAGAGTCTAAAAGTTTACGATCGATCCCCTCACTTTCACCTCCCATAACAATCAAGGTGCGATTATGAAATGTGTAGTCGTATAAAGATTGTTTTCCGTGACTTGATGTCGCAGCAATTTTAAAGCCTAACTCTTCCAATTTTTTAAAAGCTATTTTGATATCATCAATTGGAACAAGTTCAACAAATTCAGCTCCACCTTGAGCGATGCGGTAAGAGGATGCAGAAATTTTTGGTAAAAATTCTCTTTGTCCTAAAATGTATTTTACACCAAAGTGTGCAGAAACACGCATGATAGAGCCAACATTATGTGGATTTTGGACGCCATCAAGATAAAGCAAACAAGCAGGATCGGTATTCTTTTTTAACTCTTCCGCAACTTCATTAAAACTTGAAACTCTTTTCTGTTTAGCAAGAATACACAAGCCTTCATGATGGGTAGAATCGGATACTTTAGCCATTTCAGCCTCGGAAATCACATGATAGGCTTTCGCCTTGGTAGCGCACCATTTAAGCAAGCTTGCCGCTTCTTTTACTCGTTTTTCATCAACGTAAACGCGAATGATATCATCAGGACGTTCTTTCCAAAGTTTTAAACAGGCATAAAATCCATAATATTTCATTTCATCTTTGTTGACAAAGCTGGGCTTAATCTTTTGAGGATGGCGACTTTCAGTTCTTGCTCTATTTTTTGGAAATGGTTTGTTTTCTTTCATGCTCTTCACCCCTGTAATTAATAAAAAATCATACCATAACCCCCATTAAAAGAAAAGCATGCAAAAACTCGTACAAGTAAGGTCCGAAGACCGTCATGTGATCTTAAAATTGGTGGCCTTCGGACCTTCCGTTTACACGCAACCATCTTAATTAAAACTTAATTATTGTTTAATGTAATGTTAATTATTAAAACAAGTAATTATAAAGGAGTTTACATGACAGTTAACAATTTATCTGATCATATTTCATTAAATGCTGTAGATCAAGGAATTTCGAAATTAAATACTAAAATTGACGATTTACAAGTTGCACGTGATATTTTTACCGGTATGAAAGCTCTAAATGATAGTGACAAAAGAATTTACAAAATAGTTCCAATTGCATGTCTAACCGTAGGAATAATATTGGCAACTGTAGCAGTCATTGCAGCGGTTGTAACTGCTATATTTATTTTCTCTCCAATTGTGGTGCCGGTTTTGGCAGAATTACTAATAGCCCTTACACCGGGAATAGGATTAATTGCCTTAGCTGGAAGTATTAAAACTATTTTGATTAGTGTTAATGCCCTGCGTAAAAAAGCAAAAGAGGAAAAAATAGGGTTACCCGGCAAGAAATTAAACAAATATTTTAATGCTTTTAAAGCGGAAAAAAACTGGGATAATTTAACGACTGAAAAGAATAAGATATTATGTGATAGGGCTACAATTGATTATCGCAAAAGTCATAATACTCAAAATGTACAGCTTTCAGAACTCATTAAAGATATAAATGAAAAAATCAAAAAAGCTGAAGATGAGCGAAGCTCATTTGTTAATCAAAAACTAATGAGTGAATCAAACATTGTACCGCTTGACATTCATGATTATATAGCCAATTTCACTTTGGCACTTGCTGCAAAAGAACTAGGATCTTAATTAAAACTTAATTGTCGTTTAATATAATGTTAATTACGAAATGTTATAATTATTATTAAACAAGCAATCATAAAGGAGATTACCATGACTGTTAATAACTTATCTGATCATACTTCATTAAATATTGTAGATCAAGGTATTACAAAATTAAATTCTAAAATTGACGATCTACAAGTTGCACGTGATATTTTTATCGGCATGAAAGCACTAAATGATAGTAATAAAATAAAAGCCAAGATAGCACCCATTGCAGGTATAGCGTTAGGATTAGTCTTGGCAACTGCAGCAGTTGCTACTGTTGTTGCATTTGCTGTAATTTTAAGTACGCCCGTAGTATTCACGCCGGCTCTCTTAGGGTTAGTAGTAGCAATAGGACCAGCAATCCTAACCTTACTTGGAAGTATTACTATGGTAGGCGGTAGTATCGCGCACCTTTGTAAACTTCATTCAAAAGGTAAAAAGGGATTACCAGGCGATAAATTAATCAAGTGTTTTAACACATTTAAAAGTGAACAAAAATGGGATGCTCAAACAGCTGAAGCAAATAAGAAATTATGTGATACAGCTGTAATTGAGTATCGCAAATGCCATAATACAGGAAATGTTAAGCTTTCGGAACTCATTAAAGATTTAAACGAGAAAATCCAAAAAGCTGAAGATGATTATACAGCATTAAGTAATCAAAAATTAATGAGCCAATCAAATATTGTACCACTTGACGTTCATGATTATATAGCTAATTTCACATTGGCACTGGCTTCAAGATAATTTGTGAAATCCTTTTTGCTAGTCGCGAATGCGACTTTAGCATGTAGCCACGGGTGTCAACCCGTGGTTTGATCGAAAATAAATATAAGCCATGGATATGGCGACAGAAAACTCAATCTAACGTGTTCTCTGTCGCCATATCCATGGTTTTTTTTATTATGGATTTACGGCGGGTTTAACATGCACGGCTACACTGTCGTCGCATTCGCGACTGCTGCCCCTGTCTTTATTAAAAATTAATTATTGTTTAATCTGCACTTTACCATTAGATGTTATAATTATTATTATAAAAGCAAATAAAAGGAATTTATTATGACTATAAATACATTATCTAACAACGTTTCACCAAATCAAGAGATTTCAAATGTAAATCCAAAGATGACGATCTAAAAGTTACACGCGATATATTTATAGACATGAAAGCTCTACACGATCACGATAAAAGAATGGACAAGGTGCTTCCCATTGCAGGTATTACTATAGGAGTAGTAGCGGCATTTGCAGGAGTCGTTGCAGCAGTTGCATTTGGTGTACTTTTAACCAATCCGTTTCTCTTGCCGTCAGCGATGGCATTTTCAATAGCAATGTTAGCCCTACCCATAGCATCTGCGACGGGCTTAATAATAAGCGTCCCATTAATTGGTTTTAGTATTAAAGGCTTATGTGAAATTAAGGCGGATCACAAAATGGGGGTAAAATACAGCCAATTCAAAAATTATTTTAATAAAATATCGGATGAAAAAAAATGGGACAAAGAAACGTCTAAAAAAAACTTTAACTCATGCTTTAATACCTACGTAAAATATGAGAAATGCCATCATCGCATTGAGATATCAGCTCTTGTTGAAGAATTAAATACAGAAATTAAGAAAGCTGAAGATGATGTTAAAGCCCCATGGATCAATCAAAAGCTTTTTGGTATATCTGAAAACGCTCGAGTACTCCCCGAGGATATGCTTAACCATATAGCAAGTTTTTCATCAGCTCTTGCTGCAAAATAACTTCTCATTTATCCCTCTTTGTTAGTTTACAAAGAGGGATAATTACCCTCCCTCACTCTGCCTTTCTCTTAAGCTCACCTGTTAAAAAAAGTTTAAGATGTCAAACCTAATACCGCCCGATAGCAGGCGATCAAATGATTAACGCCATTCATGGCGATGTGACGATTTTCTTCTTCCGGCAATCCATAGCTTTTGGCGATCGCATTTTTTGAAAGATTAAATTCTATAGGAAAGGGCTTATTTTCCAAAATGCATTGGCGATGAACAGTTGCATAGTACATGGAGGCTAAATCGAGCCAATGATAAGGCCAATTTAGGGTCTCCTGGGTATACACATCAACTAGTTGCGAGAAGAAAGATCGATCAAAACCTGGATTTTGACAAATAAAGCAGGAGGAACCCCTTTTAATTCCGGCTTGTTTAAAGAGTTTGATAATTTCATCTTTTACGACTTGAACCTCTTTACCCTGACAAATCGCCTCAAAAGTGTAGCCGTTGACTTCAATACTTACCGGATCATGCATTAACCAAATTTCCATAGGATGCTTGATAATGCTTTGATAAGAAAGGATTTCCTTCCCTGTAGAAATATCCACTATGGTAAATGCAATATCAATTGCATGATGTTTTGATTGATCAAGGCCGGTAGTTTCCATATCAAGAAATATTGCTAACATAAGCTTAAACCGGTAATTTTTATAGAAGGAAGATAGTGCCTGATTCGATAAATTTATTCCATTAGAATCTTATCTATTGCATTTGAAAGAAAAATTTTATCATTTTTTTGTTGCCATTATTTTTTTTAAATTGTTATGCTGAATAAACCAACTTATGACTTATCATTATTATTTCCCTTAGGGGGAACAACTTAAAGGTTCTAAATGAAGGCATTAGACTTACTGTCCAGGCTTTTTTTAAGATTTCGATATCCTGTTTCCATGCCCGAAGATATCGCAAATGCGCTTGGAATTCAAATGTCCAATCATGTGACCTTCCATGAATTTCTCTGCCGACTTGGAAACTTGAAGTGTAAACCAACAAGACTTTCAAAATTTATGAGCCGTGAAAAAGCCGAAGAAGCTTTTTATGGCGCCCCCCTCAAAGAAAAATTTAAAAACAACACTCTAGTTTCCTATTGTTTTACCGAAGGATGGGTCGAATTTATCCTTCAATTTGACGATCAATCCAAATTACGTCGTATCTATTTGCAGCATAAGAACATAAAACACGATCGTGGCTTGGAAATCCAACTCAACATCTTAAGTTAAACATCTTGCCTCTTGTTTCAATTATTAAATTAAGTTATCTTTAAGTTAAAAGCTACCAGGGGGTTTAAATGGCTTTACCACAAGAAAAGCTTAGAGAAGTTGTTTTTCAAATGCTATACGGTTACGACATTGGCAGAGCTAGTGAAGAAGAACTTGTAAATCTCTTAATGAAAGAATTAAGTGTCACAAAAAAAACAATGTTAGAAGCGCAAGATCGCGTTCGCCACATTGCAGCTATTTTGCCAGAACTTGACACAATGATCCAAGCATCATCAAAAACTTACCAATTCGATCGCATTCAAACTGTTGAACGCAATGTTTTGCGTCTTGGCCTTTATGAAATCTTTTTTGATAATCAAATCCCTGCAAAGGTAGCCATTTCAGAAGCCATACGCCTGACTCGTAAATTTGGAACTCCTGAATCTGCAGGATTTGTAAATGCTATATTGGATTCTCTTTACAAAGTCAGCCAAGGCAAGTACGTTGACGTCGATGAAGTTAACAAAAGCGTAGAAAAACTAGCGATGAGTGAAGAAATAGCAAAACAAGCAGCTCTCGAAAGTAAAGACATTAGTAAAGACATGAGTAAAGACAGTCAGGACCAACAAAAATAATCGTGAAAACCCTTTCATTTTTACAAGATAAAAACTTGAAGGAAATTTCAACCTTCGGGATTGGCGGGCCTGCCCGTTATTTCCTGGAAGTGGATTCTATTGCCTCGATGAAAGAAGCTATTCAAATTGCTTGCCAAGAAAATATTCCCTATTTAGTGATTGGAAAAGGCTCTAATACTCTTTTTTCAACTGAGGGTTTTAATGGATTAGTTCTTCATAACAAAATTAATTTCATCAATCAAATAGATAACGTATTTGAAGTAGGGGCAGGATATAGTTTTTCACTTCTCGGTACACAAACTGCAAAACTAGGAAGTTCAGGATTGGAATTTGCTTCAGGAATCCCGGGAAGCGTTGGCGGGGCCGTTTTTATGAATGCCGGAGCAAATGGGCAGGAAACTTGCGATTGCTTAACATCTGTTGATTTTTTAGAAGAAAATGGAAAAATTTATACATACCAGCGTGAAGATTTGGCATTTTCCTACAGAACCTCCCCTTTTCAACAAAAAAAGGGAGTCATTTTAAGTGCAACATTTACCTTAAAGCCACTAAGGGATGCACGACAAAAACAACTGGAACTTTTTTCCTATAGAAAAAAAACACAACCCTACAAGGATAAGTCTGTTGGTTGCATTTTTAGAAACCCTGAAAACTTCCATGCAAGTGCCCTCATTGATTCTTGTAACCTTAAAGGACTACAAATTGGCGATGCAAAAGTTTCTGAGATGCACGCAAATTTTATCGTTAATGTGAAATCTGCAACCTCTGATGATGTGTTACAGCTGATCGAATTGATTCAAAAAAAAGTCAAAGAAAAAACCGGCCAAGATTTAAAAAGTGAAGTCAGATTAATCCCGTATAATCCAAAAGAAGTGTGATGAAACCATTTAAGGCAGACCTTCATTGTCACTCCACTTGTTCCGATGGGTCCAAAACACCGGAGGAAATTGTATTAATAGCCAAAGAAATTGGCTTGTCAGCACTTGCCATCACAGATCATGATTCTATCGATAGCTATGCTCTTGCCAAAAAAATAGCAATGGATGAAGGAATTGAACTCATAACGGGGGTTGAATTTTCCACCGTCCATAATAAAGCCAGCATCCATATTTTAGCATATGCCTTTTCCCCGACATCAGAAATCATCGAATCATTTTGCAAAATGCATAATTTAAGACGTTTAATTAGAAACCAAGCCATTTTGGAAAACCTTAAAAAACACAATCTTCCCATTAGCGAAGAAGATCTTTTACAAGAGCTAACTAGTAAAACTACTGTCGGTCGTCCCCATATTGCAAAGGCCATGATTCAAAAAGGATATGTTAAGAGCATTCAAGAAGCCTTTCAAAAATATCTTGGGGAAGGAAAATGTTGTTATGCGGAAGGACCTTCCTTTTCAACCGAAGAAACTATTGATCTGATTCACGAAGCGAAAGGTTTGGCCATCATTGCACATCCTCATTTAGTTGAACCTCCGGGTATTCTTCAGCAGCTTTTAGAAATGAATTTTGACGGCATTGAATGCTACTATGCAAGATTCAATATGGACAAGCATAAACGCTGGTTAAAAATTGCAGAAAAGAAAAACTGGATGATAACCGGTGGCTCAGACTTTCACGGTGACATCAAGCCAAACCTTCCTTTGGGATGCTCATTTGTTGACGAGACTTTATTTAAAACTCTTCAGGATCACTTCAAAACCAATTTATGAATTCCTACAAACATCTCATCGACAAATTATTTAAGGTCAATTTATTTTCCGGCATGAAGCTTGGCCTAAAAAACATGCTGCGACTCAACGAGATACTTAATTTTCCCGACCATCAAATTAAGACGATTCATGTGGCAGGCTCAAATGGCAAAGGTTCCGTTTCTACAAAAATTGCCAAAGGTTTGGAAGAATCAGGCTTGAAAATTGGCTTATATACCTCGCCTCATATTTCAAGTTTTCGGGAAAGAATAAAAATCAATGGAGAGATGATTTCGGAAAGTGAAGTGGAAACCATCCTTAATAAACTTTTTGAGATCACAAAAGAGAATCAAATCCCCTGCACCTTTTTTGAACTGACAACGATCCTTGCCTTTATTTATTTTGCTAAATCAAAAGTTGATATCGCAGTCATTGAGACCGGTCTTGGAGGTCGATTGGATGCAACTAACATCATCACTCCAATTTTAAGTGTGATCACCTCCATTTCATTGGATCACACCGAAACTTTAGGCAATACCATCGAAGAAATTACCCTTGAAAAAGCAGGGATCATAAAGCCTCATATTCCTGTAGTCATTGGACCGAAAGTTCCTTTTGAAATCGTTCAAGCTGTTGCTTTAAAAAATAAAAGTTCAATTACCCAAATTCAAGGCAATTTTATCAATTTCGAAGAAGAAAACAACGCAATTGCAAAAAGTGCCTTAAAGTTGCTAAGCGTTTCAGACCTCTCCATTGCTAAAAGTTTGCTTGCAAAACTTGATTGTCGAATGGAAATTATAAAATTTCAAGGAAAGACCATTATTTTGGATGTCGCCCATAACCCGGATGGCTTAACTCATCTAATTGCCGCCGTACGGGAAAAATATCCAAATAATCCCCTGCGCCTCATCTTTGGTTTGTCAGAAAATAAAGATATTTCTAGCTGTTTGGAAATTATTAAAGCAAATGGCGCCTATTTTCATCTTGTTTCTGCAAGAAATGGCAGGGGTTTACCTGTAAGTGAATTAAAAAAGAAGTTCCCTGATCAAAATAATGTTTATGCGCACGAATCCGTTAGGCAAGCTATTGATGAAGCTATTTTGCAGTCCAATCCACATGAAATCATACTCATTTGTGGCACATTTTTCATCATGTCCGATGCAAGGGCCGCCCTTTTAATCAATGAGCCTTGCGACGACATCGACATGAACGAGCGCATAAAATAAATCAAATCTTGTATTCTAGATCATTATTATCTTAAAATTTAAAACGGTCCTTCAGACCTCAATATTAGATCTGAAGGAACCACCTAAATGTCAAAACCCATTAGATAATAACACTTTAAATTTAATTTAGTATGATTGATAATAAGAGTATGTGAGTTTTAATAAAAGGTGATTAACATGCCTGAAACTAACCATATATTAGATGATCTTGTAGAAAAAGAAGTAGATACTTTACTCGAAAAAGATGCTTATTATCAACTTCTCTCCACACCCATAAAACCCGCTTCTGTGATAAAACAGCAGCACAGACGACAGCTCGTCGAATTTTTTAAACTAACCGACCTTCATACTCAATTAGATACAGCTCAAAGTTTGATATTGAGGGGGTTGCCTGATTTAATTTCAGCGCAAGATTTTAGTAAAGTAAAGAACGAAATAGATGAAAGTACTGAACATTTTCTTTCTTTTGTTGATATGCAAGATGAGGAAGATGAAAAACCTGAAAACCCTGTACTTTTACAAGAAATGTTTGGTTTTTCAAACGAAACACTTCTGCACGTTTACGATCTTGGTGCAAATTTACTCGAAAAAGGCATCATTCAAGATGCGCGTGTACTTTTTACCTTTTTAACAACCTTGGCCCCTCATGTATCAAGTTATTGGATTGGGTTGGGTGTTTGCTTACAAGAGCTCAATAAAAAAGAAGATGCAATAATTGCTTATGGTGCAGCTAATTTTTTAGACCCCATGGAACCGGCCCCTTTATTCTACATCCTTGAATGCTATATGGCTTTAAAAGAAACGGATAAAGCAAAACTTGAAGTTGATGAATTAAAAAAAGTGTTGCCAAATTTAGAAAAAAGTGAGAGAGCCATCTGGGAGCAGAAAATTAATACTTTATTATCATCTCAATAAAGTTACTAACTTTATTGAAAGGAAGGTACATAATGAGCGAAACACATCTAAATGTCAATACAAGCAGTCAAAGCATTCAGACTGTTAACACGACCGCAGTAGAAGCAAAAAGCAATCAAGCAACAACAGTGAATGGCAACCCTGCTTCAAAACTTGATAGTCGCGAAAAAGCCCATAATGCTCAAACAAGTAGCCCTTTAACTAAACTAGATGCTTCTAAATTTGTGAAAATAGCTTGTGGTTTTGCTTTAATAGGACTTGGTTCTGTGGCAATGGCTGCTCTATCCCCAATTGCTTTACCTCTTGCTTTATTAGGAGGAGCTGCAAGTTTTACAGGAGCAAAGGTGGCTCAAGAAATGGAAGGACAATTAAAAAATGAAGCAACCACTAGAACACTATCCGAAGCAATAGTTCTTGGGGCGTCGATGGGCTCTTTAGGATGTTTAGCATTAGTATATGCTGGAGCTCAAATAATAAAAGGTGCCACTAAAAACGAAGCACCCACTGGCGCTAAGGCTGAAGTTGCAAAACAGCCACCTCCAAAAGAATTGAATGAGGCTGAAAAAGGATTTCAAACTGAAGTCAACACACTTCTAATTAAATTAAATAATAAAGCAAATCTACGAGATGAACATAATAATATTAAATATGATGCAAACGGGAAAATGTTAGAATTTAATGAAACTATGTTCAAAGAAGAAGCAGTTGATATAAAAAACAGGTTAACAGAATCTATTAAAAATAACGAAATCAGTAAAGAAGTAGGAGACAAACTTCTTTTTAAACTTAGTTACAACCCGATTGAATGCATGATGCAATGTAAAATTGATAGAGCTAGAGATGCTTTAAAAAACGGAAATACTAAAAACGAAGAAATAAAAGACAAATCTAAAAAATTGAAAGAGGAATTATCTGCGAATTACAAGGATAATTTAATTAATGAGGATTTTTATAAATCTTCATTAAAAGAAATAAAAGAGTTTAAAGGAGATTTTAAAATTGGTCAAAAAGCTCTTCAAGAGAAAAATCAGATGGAACTTGGAGTAGCTCTAAATAAAAGTGCAAATTTATTAGGCTCTCAAGCTAAATTTGCTAATTTCACTGAAGAAATTCTAAAACAACTACCAAACAGCAATCTAAATGGAAAAGATCTTTTTAATAAAATCAGACAAGATCTAATTGATATTAAAAATATAACGTCTGATAAAAATCTTACACCAGAGATTAAAAGAAACAAAATTGTGGCTAAAGGGGGGTCCAACCGAATTATGGATCTAGAAGCAATGGTTAAAACACTAGAAAATACTATACTTGAAGCAAATGGTATTGGAAAAAAAACTGAAGGTGAATCAACTGAAATCACAGAAAAAAGAAACGAAATTAAATCCAGCATCGAAATTTTAAAAAAAGAATTGGATACTGAAGCATCTGTTTTTCCAACAGAGAAAGAAGTTAAAGATGCTTATGACACTCTAAGGAAATATGCAAAAGGTACTGGAATAAGTGAAGATGCACCCATAGCTGTCACAAACGAGCCAAAAGTATCTAACCCTGACATTGATCAAGATGCTAATTTGGCAGAATTAGAAAGAATTTTAGGTGAAGAAATAGAAAAAAATTTAGGGGGAGCAGCTCCAAATGCCACAAAAGAGGCAGCTGTACCTAATGAAGTAAATCGATTAATGACTGAGGCTGATGAAGGAATAGACGATGAGGCCTTCGCGAAACTTGCAGAGTTTGCTGAATTGGAAACTGCGCCAAAAACAGAAACTACGCCCCTGAAAAATGATCCTGCAGCAGCGTTGTTCGATGACATTGATAAAATGACAGGAGCAAAGCTTGATGAGGTTTTCGATAACCTTCCGAAAGTAGAACCTGAAACTGCTCCAAAAGCTGAACCTACACCTTTAAAAAATGATCCCGCAAAGGGTTTGTTCGATGACATTGATAAAATGACAGGAGCAAAACTTGATGAAGTTTTTGATAATCTTCCTAAGGTTGAATCAGAATCTGCTCCAAAAGCAGAACCTACTCCTTTAAAAAATGATCCCGCAAAGGATCTGTTTGCTGAGATGGAAGCGTTGGTTAATGCAGCAAGAAAACAAACTCCTGGAAACAATATCAAGATTTAATGCTTTTAACGTTAATGTCAAAAAATAATATTTTACATCAAATAAAGTTTAAGCTACGGTGAAAATATAGTCGCGAAAGCTCCCCTTACTGAATAAAAACTAATACAGCTTTTTGGAGTGCGGAAGAATTGCCTCCGCTTTTTGCTCAAATCGACT
>JBBSJT010000048.1:0-17023 GCA_038257035.1 Chlamydiia bacterium | reverse complement strand
TTGGGAAGAATTGGGACAATACATTCATAGAGAGCCTCCTATTGTTTGTTACACATAGGATTTCTTTAAGTCCTCTCTCTTTTTTTTAAAAGAATTAATTAAATTATCAGTTTTTTTTTTTTTTCACTCTGTTGCCCCAATTCTTCCCAAGAGCCCTTAAAACTCCTAACTTAATGACATTCAATAATTTGTGTTGATCTTAAAGTAAATGGAAGGTAAGATTTCCTTTTGTTTAATAATTTCCAACACCAAAAGGTTAATATGATCCCGTTACTTAAAATGTATGATGATTTTACTTCTAGCAAACATGTGAGCTTAGGGGTGACATTAGCTTCAACGGCTTTTCTATTATACAATGATATTAGGGATATGGTCTGGATGAGCCCGACAGTTTTGGTTATCGGTTTATGTGCGGGGAGTGCTTTCGCTTTCCTAGCTAATACTTATTTAGTTCACAATGAATCAGTAAAAAGCGAAGGAAAAAAGAATAGTATTTATGCCACATTGTCCTTGCTAAACGCGTTTACTCGATTGGAACACTTTTATGTAGTTGACGTTCTTTATTATAAAATTATAAGCAACCCATTTTATAATTATTTTGGATATAGTTTGTGCGGAGATAGTTTTTTTAAGGGTTTTAAGATTGGCTTTTCAACTACAATACTTGCTTCACAATTTTTTGAAGGTAAAACTTCGTTCAAATTTAAACTTCAATCACCGTCTGTTTTTGAGTTGATAGATTTAAAAGCGCAAAATATAACGGTCATTTTTGACAAATTAAGACTGCATTACTGCACAGTATATCGTTAATTTCTGCACAGCATATCGAAAAATCTAGTCACTTTTTACGAGATGATTTAGGCGAAAACTCTGCTTCTTTTTTTCTTTTTAATTCTTGTTCCAATTGAAAATCAGAAACCCTTTTTTCAGCTATTGATTCAGTGTTTTCAAGAAGCCCCTCATCTTTGAGAAAATCATCGAAGTTAGAGCCAACGTGTTTTTTTGCATTCATATATTCAATCCTTCATTATAAATCTTAAACAAACCTCTTTCAATTTGTTTCATATACTTTTAAAGCTGATTTTACTTTTAGCTTTTGATTTATTGAGATCATGCAGTCCCTTTTCAAATGACTTATAGTCTTTATTCTTTAAACAGGTATTCAATTAAGCGACAAGGTCAGTTCGGTTTCTCATAATGCTACCTTAAAATAAATCCAATTGATCTTTAGGGATTGGATAGACTGTTTCTATTGCCATTCGTATGGCTTCGGAAACGGTGATTAACCTACCAGTTTGTTTAATCATGCTTCGGGTCATATAGTCTATTCGTTCAAGCTGTTCTTTAGACATAACAACTGAAACGGTAACAGCGTCTTTTATTTTTTTTGGTTTAGCCATGAGATAACCTTTAAGATAATATCATCATATCTTAAACAAGGTATGTGGAAATGTTCAAGAGTTTTGTGAATATTTAAGATTGGTTGGGAGATTTCATAGCTATAAGTAGCGTAAACAAATGATTATCAATCATTTGTGGTGTCATTTATGGTTGACTTAAAATTAAAAATTGGTTCAGCTTTCCCTTTGTTTAATAATTTTCAACACCAAAAGGTTTATATGACAGCTTTACTTAGAATTTATGATGATGTGACCTCTAACAAATATGTGAGCTTAGGGATAACAGCTTCGGCAACAGCATTTTCGCTTTATAGAACTTACCAAAATGTAATTTTTCAACCTGTGGCATTTGCAGTAACGGCATGTGCAGGATGTGTCTTAGCTATTTTGGCTAATACTTATTTAGTACACAATGCAAAGGTTAAAAGTGACGGAGAAAGAAATAATATATACTCAACGTGTTCGTTATTTGTTGGTTTTTGTCCTATTACAAGCACTACTTTTTATTCCAATGTTAACGCTTATGCTTATAAAATATTCTCATCATTTGGAATTCATCCTTCATCATGTAATTATATCAATGGCTTCTCTGTTGGTTTTACGGCAACAAATCTTGTTTTACAGTTTATGGAAAAGCCAATTGGAAATAAAGCTTAGGTAGCCGGCATTGTCCACCTAAACAATAAATCAGGAGCGGAAGGGTAGGGGCTACCGGATGCGAGTTAATCCGGATGTCCGCCTTGTCCGGCATGATGAGCAAGGTTAAACTTGTCCGGAAACTTTAATCTCAAAATTGGAAAAAGTTAGGATGAAAAGCTCTCGTGACATGATTATAGGTTATTCCCCACTTTTGCCCCACTTGACCGCAAGAACTGGCAAAAAACGACAAAAGATAACAATAGATAAATTTCTCTAAACATTTAATCTTGTTTTTGTTAAGGTATGTGTGTTGTTGTGGTTAGTGGGATCGCCTAAGACTGTAAATCTCTCGACTTCGGTCTGCGTTGGTTCGAGTCCAACTGCCCCCATTCCTTTGTAGCGTAGGTTTTAACCTGCGCATGTTTCAACGGGTTTTAACCCGTTGCTATCTTAATGATCCAATTCCCAAAAGAAATGTAAATGTAAAATTTGAGTGCTGTAACTTAAGTTACAGCTTTTTCGCTAGAAATCGGCTCTGGCGATTTGCATAATTTTGAATTTTAAAAAAATTCAAAATTACATGATCTAGAAATGTCCATGCTAAATCATTCTTGAAAAATTGTCTGTTATAGCCTACAATTGCGCTTATTATTCCCACAATAGTTAGATAATTTATGAAAGAATTTGATGAAAATGAAATTTGTCAAGGGATGTATCTCCATCTTTTATGGTCTACGCTAGATCAAAAAAATATATTACCATCACCTTTCCCTCTACTTTACAATTACCTGTATGAATTGACATTAAACGAAGAGTGTCACCTTATTGGAGGAAGTGTGCATAGTGATCATATCCAATTGGTCATAAAATTTACCCCATATACGGTAGTTTCTAACTTGATCACCAATCTTAAAGTTGGATCGTTATTGTGGATGCGAACAATTTTTCTTAAGATTAAAAATTTCGAATGGCAAAAATCTGATATTAGCTTTACCGTTGGTACAGATGAGGTTTGCGACTTGATTGAAAGAATAAAAAACGCTAAGACATTTGAAGAAGAAGTTATTATTTTATTAGATCAGAATGAAATCGAATACGATCTCATTGAAGTTTTTGAGTAAATGAGTATCCTACTAGCGAGTCATTTCTTAGCTATTCTAGTGAGTAAAGAAACTCTTGTTGTGTTTTTGCTCTTTCGGTTGTATCTTTATTTTTATAAAATAATCCAGAGTGTTAATTATGAATTCAATAGCTTGTGTTAATCCTGCGCCTCGACAATACCCTGCTGTAGATCCCTTGACAAATATCACACCAATACAAAAAATGTCTGAAGCGCTTTTCACAGCGGGCAAGATTGCTATATTAATCCTTTTAGCTATTAAGGGAGGGTTTTTTGCTTCAGCTGCTGCGTTTGTTTTAATGGGTACAGCTACTTTAGCATTCAATGCTTTGAAAAAGAGGTTTGTAGTTAAAGCTTTGGTTCCAATCAATCAGCTGCCAGATGAACTTATGGAACAAATTTTGCTAATGCTGAATCAACGCGATGTTTTTATCTTAAGCCAAGTAAGTTCACGGTGGAATAATGTTTCATTGAAAAACGCAAAACAGGAATATTTATTACTTCAATTATTCTTTAACAAAATCAGGAAGAATGCAGGATTCTCAGCAGAGTTAGCCAAGTTAAAGACTCTTAAATTTGAAGTTTTTGATTATTGCAGTTTATCAAAAATGCAATCGATCAATGCAGGTTATTTTAGTGCTGTTGTTTCAGTTGTAAGTTTGCTAAACAGGGAAACTTTAGAAAAATACATCGCTATAGAAGAAGAAAATATTTTCTTAATGGGTAAACTTTTAAAACCATTTGAGCAGGCGGTGACTTATAAAACAGATGAATTTGTTGAAGCTTATGCATTAACCCTTAAATTAATTGAACGGGGTTATTTAGATAAAATAATCATACTAGGGGATGGAATTAGAGGTCCCTATAAAAATCTCTTTTTTAAAATTTTAGGGGTTTATCTTAGAATTTTTTGTGAAAGTTCATCCAACGTCGACAAGTATGATCGTGTGGAAGACTTAGCAAACTTGATGCCACCTGATTTTGATACAATTATCGAGCTTTACAATTTTTCGCTTCTCATGTTTAAAGACGACTATGCAGATAAAGCTCTTAGTTTGACAAATAAAATACTAAAAATGATCGAAAATTCACCTGATGATAAGTGTAAGGAGGTCTTATTTTCGATACCAGGAAATTTATTATTTCATAAGTCTAATAAAAATAATATTTTAGAAATAGTGAACAATAAGCCTCATTTTACTGATGCAATTCTTCCAGATGTGGAAAGGGCAGCTAGTAATTTTAATCAAACCGCCCGAACGTCTCATAAGGATTTCTTTAAAACTGAAGCATTAGCTTTAATAAAGTCAGGATTTTATTTATTGGCAATTCATTTTGCAGACAAAATATCGAAAGAGGAAGAAAAGGCGCTTGTTTTTGAAACGATTTTATCGGAACTTTCAAAATATGGAAAATTTGATGACGTGATAAAACTTGTTGATGAGTTTCCATTAAGCAATAATCAAAGGTTATGGGCTTTTTATTCAACCTACGAGCAAGATAGCAAGGAGTTTGAAAGATATAATTATAAGTTGACAGTTCAAGATATGAGTACTATTAACATTTTATCTTAATAAACTTGAAAAGGATGTAGGGAGCAAATTCCATTGTTAAAGACCTAGAAAGACCCTGATTGCAAAAATCGAATTGCAAAATAAAATAAAAAAAATAAAATTTTGCTAAACAAAAAATCAGGGTTTTGGTAGGATTTCTATTTTCGCTGACATAGCACAGTTGGTAGTGCACCTGATTTGTAATCAGGGGGTCGTGAGTTCGAGTCTTACTGTCAGCAATTTCTTTTTATTTTCCAACTAATCCGTTTAGAATCAATCAGGAGGGAGTATGATTAGAAACCCTTATATTGGTATTGATGAAGCTTATTGTGCGGTTCAAGGATTTGTTGGAGCATGTCTAGTCAATGTGTATAAGTTTAGATACGTATGTGTTCCCTATAATGCTGCAGTTTGTTTAGCGGGTATTGCTTTTGTAGAAAAATTGGTTCACCAAGTAAGCTGTCGAGTAATCCCTGGATTTTCTGCATCTTTTGGTCCTATTCCATTTGGTACACAAAATATTGTTTCTTACGGAGTTGCAACTTTCGTAACTTTTAAAATCATGCAAATTGCCGGTTTAATTTTTAGTATACCGGAAGCTGTAACAGTTACAGGGTTAGCATGCACTGCCATTTTAACGCTATGTTGTATCAAAAAATCTATTCAATATACTCTTATACAATAGTAAAAAATTATGAATGCATTGGATCAAGTCACTATTTACATAACAGATTCATGCGTGTATGATAAAAATGATGAATGCATGAAAGCAACTATTATATCCTTTGAAGTGTTGTTAGGTGATGTGGAAAGCTCCGGTTTTTATTGTGCCGGCGAGCCTCAAATTGTATTGCATTTACGTGATGTAAAACCTGATGTAAAGTATGTGGGTGACGATGTTGAATGTAGTCAAGACAAGCAAGCCGATGTTGTCATGTGTGCTGTGGATTCGGTTTTGCAATATCTTCATAAAAAAAATTGTGTTGGAAAAGATTTTGTTACTTTTCAATCAAGGCGTGGCGGATACCTCACCAATGATTTAAAAGTCTCAAATCTTTCTTTTATAACTTTCGATCAAAGTCCACCCTCCTCATTTTGTTTAAACTTTAATGAGGGCATTATTTCACGCACTTATGCCTATTTAGATGAAAGTAAGCTTTGTTTATTTTTGAATGACTCATCAAGAAATACACTCAACAAGATCGATGCTACCTTAGCAGAATTATTTCCTCGCAAACTGTAAACAAAGGTGCCTAAAATAGCACCCTTTTTTAAAATTCGCTATAGCATATTGAAGACTTCGCAAACAATGACAAGTAAAGCTACCAAAAAGCTAAACAGAATCAAATAGTTTTTTTTCAATTCAGGATAGTGAAATTTATTTTTTTTCATTTTAATAAAAAGATAAACAGGCATTAACACGGCAATGATTGCTAAAATCATACCGGCAAAGCCCAAAACAGTTATAAACGCATTTGGTACTAGTATCACTACCACATAGGCTGGCAATATCGTAATGATCGATGCAAGAATGATTTGCGCTTTTAAGTTAACAACTTTTCTACTCAACATCCCATTAAAAGAGTCGCATAAGCCAACCCCAACGCCAATAACAGAAGTTGCAATCGCAAGTAATGAAACTACCCAAATTAGAAGTTGTACGGATTGCCATTTCGCAATTCCACTTAACACTTGGATTAATTCACCAATTTCAGCATTTCCTGAAGCCATTTCTTGGTAAAATAGTGGATTAGTTTGATATACTACACTTAAAATACTGCATGTCCATACAATATAAACAATAGCCGGTATTAAGCTTCCCCAAAAAAAAGTGCGCTTAAGCATTTTTGAATCCATTTTGCAATAATTTGCTAACGTGTGGAAGATGACTTGAAATCCAAATGAAGTAAAAACTACAGGGATTAAAGTTGCCCACACTGATAGATCAGAAGATTGCTCTGAAATTAATGGCAACTCAAACCAATCGATTGTTAAATTCAAACCGATGATTAAAACAGCCACCACAATGATTAAACCAATGAATAAAAAACGATTGAAATAATCGATCCACTTTATGGGTAACAAAAGTAAAATCATTGAAATAAAAGCAAAACCTGTGGCTAAAAAATTGAATGAATATTTCAATTCCAATTTCGATTCTATCATTTCCTTAAAAATAGAGGTTCCCCCATAAATAAATACAGCCAACAGGGAGTATGATAAAAGCTTTAGACTAACTGTCCCAATCAATTCTGCAACCTTTCCAGAGTAGAGCCTTCCAAGTTTTCCTAAGGAAAGTCCATGTCTTGCGCTCAAGTTAAGCTCCAAATTGATGAGTGAAGTAAAATACATCACAATCCATATTGAAATCATTAAGAAAATACTTGGAATTAGACCAATTTTTGCAAGTACCAAGGGAAGGGCTATCATTCCACTTCCAATGCAAGTACCGGCTACGAGCAGTATTGCTCCAATTTGTTTATACATCGCTTTATCCATTAATTTATATCGATTTTTAGGCAAAAAAAAACCCCGCTTTTAGCGGGGTCTTAATCACTTGTTATTTACAAGCACGTTCAAGCCTTCCGCCAATCGGGTATCTTAAAAAAGAAAAAGTAGGCTGGAAACTGTGAACGACTCATTTAAATAACATCTTTTAAGGTTAAAAAATAATTCTAATCTAGTTAACAATTTTTGTCAATTATTTCTAAAAAATGTAATTGTACCGTAAGGTAAGATTTCATTCGAAATCATTTGTAAAGGAATAAAATGAATTGTTTAAGAAAGTGTGTGCAGCTGATTTGAAGTAGGACCATTATTACCTCAAAATGTTGAATGTAGACAGTTTATATCAAATAATTTTTTGGCTCGCTATTTCTTTCGTAATAGTAAAAATTTTGTAAAGCAAATATAAGACTTTGCTATATGATCTAGCCATGAAAAGCAAATCACTTAAACGTTAGAGAAGATATGTATTATTATTTTTTTGCAGCCAAAAAAAACACCACTTTAATTTTGACATTGTTATTCATATGTATATTGCCACAACTTAACGCTAATCAAAATTTTCCATGTATGAATAGAGCACAAACTTCTTTTCATATCGATTACAAAGAAACTAAAAGCGAACTTTGCATGATTGGTGTTTACTATGACACATATAAATCATGGCAGTTAAGTAATTTTTGGGACGGCAGGCATTGTCATCCCTATACACGATTTTATAATTCACTATTTAAAGATGTTAAAGATGAGGAACTTGTAATAGGGGAAATAGGAATTCTTTACGGTTCCTCTATGATACTATGGAGAGAATTTTTCAAAAACGCTTCTCTTTATGGTTTTGAACATGATAACAGTTTTAACTATTCCTTTAAAAATAACTATGATAATGATCGTATTGAACTTGTTCAAATTAATGTACATGACCAACAAAGCATTTCAGAGGCATTTCTTTCAACAAATGTACAATATGACCTTATTATCGAAGATTCCACTCATCAATTTGAAGATCAATTAAGAGTCATTGAAAATGTATATTCTTATTTAAAGCCCGGTGGAATGCTTGTCATTGAAGATATATTCAAAAGCTATAGTGAACAGAATTACATTGAAAGGCTAAAACCTATACTACATAATTTCCAAGATTATTATTTTGTCACGCTTGATCACAAAAACAGAAATTCAGCAGGATGGGACAATGATAAATTATTTGTCTTAGTAAAAGCCGGTGCTACACCAATTTTTAAGAACAAAAAGAAAATCACAATCATCACACCTTCCATACGTCCTTCAAATTTGCAAAAAATTAAAGAGTCTATCGATTTTAACTATGTGAACGAATGGATAATTGTTTACGACGGAAAAAAAATCATAGAAAATCCAAACCAATTTGAAGATGAAGGCAATTCAAAAATTAAAGAATACGTTCATATGAGTGAAGGGACAAGTGGAAATCCACAGCGTAATTTTGCACTCGATCATATTGAAAATGAAGATACTTACCTCTATTATTTAGATGATGATAATATGATACATAAAGATTTATATAAGCTCCTAGACATCATTGACGATGACAAGATATACACATTTGATCAAGAAAACAGAATAAACGGTAACCACATTGCTCTTGGAAGAATAGATACTGCAATGTTTTTAGTTGATTTTAAACTTTGCAAAGACATTCGTTGGGTTCTAGATAAATATGAGGCTGATTTTTATTATATTAACCAATGCTATTCACAAAATAAAAACAAATGGATTTACGTGAACAATGTGCTAAGCACATATAACACACTATAAATCAAAGCTTAAGGCACTTATAGCTTGTTCTATAAGTGTTTTATTTGATAATTTTCCAGGTTCCTTCATCAAATTTTATTTACATATATCCATTACTTATTTAACTTAAGTTTCAAATTAAACCAAAAAAAGGGATTATGTTAAAATTTTTTACAACAGCATTTTTTACGCTCTATTTACCGGCAAGTACTCTTTTTGCCTCACCTATTGATGATCGACTGGCTGAAATGATTGATCATGCAAAATTATCTATTCTAAATGCAGAGCAAGGGATTTCAGCCTTGCCCGAAGATGTGTATCATATTAGTGGGATGTCTAGTCGAAAAGTGCGGGATCTACTAAATAATTTATGCTCTATGCCTAACACGCATTATTTAGAAATTGGATGTTGGCAAGGATCTACCTGGATATCAGCATTAACAAACAACGAAAACACAATTGAATCTGCAGTGGCTATAGATAATTGGTCAGAATTTGGCGGTCCGGAAAAAGAATTCATGGCTAATTGCGAAAAATACTTAAAATCTGAAAGTTATAAATTTTTTAACAAGGATTGCTTTAAAATTAATCCGAAAAAAGCTATTTGTTCGCCTATAAACATTTATTTCTATGACGGCAATCATTCTGAAGAATCTCAAATGAAAGCTTTAACCTACTATGACACTGTTCTTGATGACGCATTTATTTTGCTTGTTGACGATTGGAACTGGCAAGAAGTTAAAGATGGCACTTATAATGCAATCAAAATCTTAAATTATGATGTTATCTATCAAAGAGAATTACCCTCTAATGGTAATGGCGATATTCATAATTGGTGGAATGGACTTTACATTGCTGTTATTAAAAAGCCCTCCACTAGATAACCTCTTTTAATTTTCACTGCTCTAGTGAAAAAAGACAAATTTTTATGTTTTTAATTTTCGAAGAAGGCCGGCAAAGTCCTTGCCGGCCTGTTTGAGAACTATTTCGGGTCTGCAGGATTGAACGCCCAATGAGCTGTGCTAAATCCTTGAGATGCTGCCCATGCGGCAAATACATCTATATCATAAGCATTAGAATCAAAATCGTTTAGCCCAACCGAAATTCTGGCAGGAGTAAATCCATAATTAGTGATTGCCCAGTCTGCCCATCCTAACACCCAATTTTTCTCTGCTTCTATTGGGTCATAATAGGACATAATGTAAAGCCTGTCTACTGCACAATTGCCAGGAGAAATTAAAGCTGCATCAAAAATATTTTTTACAACTTTTTGCCAAGGGTAATTTGGTCCGAAACCTGCATTACAGCAAAGGCTTGATTGTAACTCAGGATCAAGTGTTTTAAATTGCTTAATGAGCTTTCCAACTAAAGCTTCTTGTTCAGAAGATCCGGTTAACTCATAATCAAAATCAACACCTATGAAATTATGGTCATGGCAAAAATCAACTAAGCCTTGTGCAAACGCATTCACATTGTCTGCAGTTAGCAAATCCCAGCATCTATCGTAGGAGCCGCCGCCGCCGCCAACAGAAGCTTTTACAGCAATTGGTGGGTTTTGAGCAGCACAATAAGCTGTAAACATCCTCATTTCATCAGATGTTTGCATCCCTCCAAAACCTCCAAGAGTCGGTTTACCATCCTTACCATATGTTAGTTTACCTACGAAAAGGTTGATTACATCTTTACCTGCAGGAAGTGGATATGTTGGTCCTGTAAACCAGTATGTCCAAGTGATGTACCAAACGGAGTGTTCAATTCCTAAAGTCGATGGTTCTGTCGGAATTGTCGATACAGAGATGCTTTCAATGTTACTGTAAGGACTTTTTCCTTTTGTGTTAGAAGCTAAAACGCGATAATAATAAGTTCCATCTACTTGATTGGAAAATGATTTTGATAGAGCACTTCCAAAATATACAGCTTGAGGGTTATTAAAACTGCTTGAAGTATCTTGTTGCAAAAGATATTCAACTGCATTAGGAACACTATTCCAAGAAACCGTATAATTTCCTGAAGTTGTAGATGAAATATCATTTAGAACAGGTGCTACAGGAACAACAATAGGAGAAACGGTTATGTTTTTAATATTGCTGAAAGGGCCCGGTCCTTTGGTATTGGATGCTAAAACGCGATAATAATAAGTTCCGGCAGGTTGGTTTGAAAAGGCTTTTGATAAGCTTGCGCCTTTATAAACAGTTTGTGGATTGCTAAATGAGGCAGTTGTATCTTGCTGTAAAAGATAAACCGTAGCATTAGCAACACTATTCCAAGATACTGTATAATTTCCTGAAGTTGTTGAGGAAATGGTATTTAAAACAGGTGCTACAGGAACATTAGTGGGCGGAGGTGTTGTTGTTGAACCATTGCCGGTTGCGGATAGGTTGTTAAGTATTGTTGGTTTTCCTTGTGGCATTACAACAAGTACTTTAAATGTTGTCGATTGACCGGCAGCTATCACGCCTTTACCCACCGGATTTTTATAACTGACGTTTTGTCCGTTAGTTGTAAATCCTGTTGAGGCATTTGGGCTAATGGTATAGTTTTCAGGTAGTGTGAAAGTTGCGTTCCAGGATGATGTGTCCTTATTTGTGTTATTTTTAACTGTAACGGTTGCTTGAAAAGCTGTGGCCCAGACTGTATCAACCTTGTAAGTTGCATCAAGTGCAAATTCTTCTGCGCTTAAATGGGTTGAATTTAGCACAAAGCTAAAGAGCATCATAAAACAGGTAAATAATAGAACGATTTTTTTCATCAATTCTTCTCCTTTTGGTTGGTTGTCAAAATTTGTTTTTAAAACAATCCTGAAATTTTTACAATCAAATTTCTAAACAAATAATCCTCGTTTTGCTAGGATTCCAACTTAAAGCGTAGGCTTCTTACACTTGATTTTAACCTGTTTAGAGAGGGTTTCAATGAATTATTCTAAAGGTGTAAAAAATCGAAGATGTTATAGTTTGTAGAGGTCTAATTTTTTGGTAAGAAAGTGTAATTCTGAGGTTTCTAAGATGAGCTATACGGAGCATGTAGGTTATAATATTGGGAAAAAAGATGATTTACACTTGTTTGATGATGCTTTTCGCCTAAAAATTTTAAATAATAATGATGAAAGAAATGGGCTTGTAATGATTTCAAGCTCATTTGCAGGTATGATTTGTCTTTGTTTGGGTGTTAGTGTCGATTTGTTGGCTGGAAGTTCATTAAC
The DNA here is from genome assembly GCA_038257035.1 of Chlamydiia bacterium. Lineage (GTDB taxonomy): Bacteria > Chlamydiota > Chlamydiia > Chlamydiales > Parachlamydiaceae > JBBSJT01. The sequence goes on along the minus strand of JBBSJT010000048.1, from coordinate 4,831 downwards.
AGGAAGAGTTTTGGTGGGTGTTGGCGTCAGCTTAGTGTTAGTTGTTCCTTCTCACCTTTTTGCTACTGTTTTATGTAAATGTTGCTATGAAATGGATAATAATATTTAGAATTTAACGATAATGATCGTAGATCTTGTAAACTTTGGTAAGTAATTAATATGTATTCAGCTAATTTAAGTATAAAAATGCCTTATCAGAATGTTGAACAATTTCAGGATGAAAGTTCTGAAGATGTTGAATTAAATATTCGAAAGGTTAAAAATGTATCTGAAAGTAAATTTTCAAGTGATGATTGTTGCTTTGGCAAACCCATTCCGGCGACATGCTCTGTTTTTGGTGCGTGCAGTCTTTTGACATCGCCTTTGCTATTTCTTGGAAGTGGACTCATGTGCAATGCCGGGACGGATGCGACATTGTTTTTGACCGGTGAAATTATCGCAGGTATTGCAGCAGGTTTAACGGGCGCTGCTACATGCGTTACATGTACAGGATGCACCACCCTTGCAGGCGTCATTTACTACATTGTAGAGTCATAAATAGGTTTAGCATGTAAAGAGAATCATTGAAAACTTTTACTTTCAAGAAACCCGGTATATTATAGTTATTTTTAATGCAAAAAAAGGGGGGATTTAGTATAAAGGGAGATCAATATTAAGGATTAATCATGAGTAAAAAGCTTTTATTGTCTAAACCACGTGGATTTTGCGCAGGCGTTGAGCGCGCAATCGATACAGTTGAAAAAGCGCTTAAACTTTGGGGTGCCCCCATTTATGTGAAGCATGAAATTGTTCATAATCGCTATGTGGTGGATGGATTAAAAGCAAAAGGCGCAATCTTTATTGAAGAAATTGATGAAGTTCCTGTTGGCGAGCGGCTCATTTATTCGGCTCATGGTGTTTCTCCTTTGGTAAGGGAGCAAGCAAAAAAACGCAATCTTATTGAAATTGATGCAACATGCGGACTTGTTACAAGGGTTCATTCTGCTGTAAAGCGTTACGCTGCAATGGGTTGCAAGATTGTTTTAATCGGGCACAAAAATCACGTTGAGGTGATCGGTACTGCCGGTGAAGCACCTGATGTAACCACAATTGTAGAATCGGTCGAAGATGTTCAAGCCTTAAATTACACTGATGAAGAAAAACTTTTTTACATCACACAAACGACATTAAGCATTGATGATGTAAAAGAAATTACGGAAAGTCTGATCGAAAAATATCCGGCTATTCAAACATTGCCAACTTCTTCAATTTGCTATGCCACAACAAATAGACAGCTTGCGTTAAGGGAAATCACAGATTTAACAGACCTTGTCTTAGTTGTTGGGGATCCACAAAGCTCCAATTCCAATCGTCTAAGGGAAGTTGCCTCAAAAAGAGGAATTCCTTCTTACTTAATCAATAATCAAGATGAAATAGACCCATCTTGGTTAGAAGGCGCCAATACAATTGGCCTAACAGCCGGCGCATCGACGCCTGAATGCATTGTACAAAAATGCATTGAAAAACTCATGAGTCTTGGATGCGATGATGTTGAAGATGTTGTCTATACAAATGAAGACGTTGTTTTTCAGCTTCCAAAGCAAGTCCTGTAAGGACAAAAAAAGGGACAAGAGGGCAAATAAAAATTTGAAATTTATTATGATTGATTATTGACGAAATAGTTGAAAAGTTTAAATAAATATTTTTTATTTGACCACCATCCCCAATGACCTTCGATATAAGACTTTTCTTCATTAAAAAAATGTATATGAAGGTAGACCAAAAAAGTTTTTGACTTTTTGTCTTATCCCTGCCATAAGTCGATTTTCTACTTACATCTGGAGCCAGGAGCCTTATGTCCATATTAAAAAAAACATTATTATCCTTTTGTCTTCTCACATCTGCATTTCCGCTTCTTGCTCAACCAAAACAAGATAAAATGAAAGGGCATCTTGACATTATACGGAATATTTTAGATGTCGGCTATGCACCTATAAATTGGAAAGAAAAGCATTTTGGCTGGAATCTTGATGATGAAATTGAAAAAGCCAAACAAAAAGTGGATGAACAGCCCGATATCAGCGTAAAGTCTTTTCAAAGAATTGTGCGCGATTTTTTTATGAGCATGCATGACTTGCATGTAGCAGCAAGATTTCATTCAACAGAGAGCGCGTCTCTTCCCTTTTTTGTGAAAGGTGTGGATGAAAAATATTATATTACTTACATCAATCATGAAATGCTTTCCCCGTCGGTTTATCGCATGGAAAAAGGGGATGAGCTCGTTTCATTTGATGGTAAACTTACCCATGAGGTTATCGTTAACCTGCAGCAGGAATTGATGTCGACAACCTGTGAGGGGTCTGACCGTTGTATGACAGAGCTGTTTTTAACAAACAGAATTGGCTCACATGCACACGATGTGCCAACAGAACCTATCATGATTGGTATTCGCAAACAGAATCAACAAAGAATTAATTATTACCAGCTTACATGGAATTATGAGCCTGAACTTGTTTGTAATCATTTTAAAATCAACACTTCAATTGTTAATAAAGAAAAATCATTTCTTGAACAAAATATTTTAAAACCGCAAATGGTAAGTTCTTATAATGATTTTTTTCAAAGCTTGATGATTAAGGATCAAGCAGGTATAAAGCCTGGCGCTCGCAGAAGTTTTCTGCCATTGCTTGGAAAGAAATGGTGGTCAAGCGGAAATGATAATACATTTCATGCTTATTTGTATGAAAACGAGTGTGGACACCTCATTGGATATATCAGAATCCCTCATTACATGGGATCAACCGATGAAGTTTTTGAATTTGCAAAAATTATAGAATATTTTGAAGAAAGAAGTCATGGCTTGATTATTGATCAGGTCAATAATCCCGGAGGTTCTCTCTTTTATATGTATGCCCTTGCAGGAATATTAACGGATCAGCCTCTACATACGCCTAAACATCGTGTTTCAATCAGCCAGAACGAAGTTGCGCAAGCTATAAAACTCATTCCCCTTTTTGAAACTATTACAAATGATGATGATGCCAAAACTGTTTTAGGAGATCTTTTTAGTGGCCACCCGGTGACACATCAAATGACGAAATTTTTCTTAAATTATTTCAGGTTCATTGTAAGTGAATGGCAAAGTGGAAAAACAGTCACGGATGCAACTTCTCTTTATGGATTTGATAAAATAAATCCAAGCCCCTTTGCATGCTATACAAAACCTATTCTACTTCTTGTAAATGAATTATCTATTTCGTGTGGTGATTTTTTTCCTGCAATTTTACAAGATAATAAGCGGGCCATAGTTATGGGAGCAAAAACATCAGGAGCCGGTGGTTTTGTTCTTAGACATCATTTTCCAAATCTTTTTGGTTTAAGTGCGTTTAATTATACAGGTTCAATTGCAGAACGCATCGATAAACAACCGATTGAAAACTTAGGCGTAACGCCTGATATCCCTTATAAAATTTCAAGCGTTGATTTACAGTCTTCTTATGTTGATTATGCAAGAGAGATAAATAAAACGATCAATTCGATGGTAAATTGTGAATAAATAAATATTAAACCTCTTTTTCCAAATTTCATTTGCTTACTTAAATTGCCTTTTTTGGCTTGTTTTTCGCTAAATTTTTCGAGGATATAGCTATATTCTCTGAAAAATTTTTCAAAAAACAAGCTCAAAAAATTTTAATCTTTTAAAAGCAGCAAATCTTTAAAGATGTCTATTGCAAAAATAAACGCAAAAGAAGAAACTTTAAAAATTCACAACTTAAAAAATATTAAAATGCCAAAATTTCCTGAAAAACTCAAATTACCAAAACATGTAAATGAAGCACGTAAAAATCGAAAAGATGAAATTATATCCTCTGCAAAACGAGGCATTATCATTAGACTTAGCATCATTACGGTAGAATTTTTAGGCTTTGCTTTTTTTGGCAGTGTTGCGCTCCTTGCAGATGCTTTAGCAAGCTTTGTTGATGTTATCTCTACATTTGTTTTAATTGTTTTTGTAAAATTAGCTGAAAAACCACCAGATAATAACCATCCATTTGGTCATGGGAGGCTTGAGCCGTTAATTGGTATGCAACTTGGGATTTTTCTTGCCATTACCGGGGCAGTTGTTTGTTTCAATCAAATTTTTCAGATTTCACATGAAACTTCACAGGAAGCAATTGATCCTTATGTCTGGCTCATTCCTGTATTAGCTGTTCTTCTGCTTGAAATATGTTACAGGATAATGATGCGAACAGCAAGACAACAAAATAGCCCGGCTCTTGCGGCAGATGCCGTTCATTATCGAATGGATGCGGCAACTAGCTTGCTTGCTGCCATCGCCTTGATATTGGCCGCCTATTTTCCGGATTGGAGTTTGTTTATTGACCATATTGGTGCAATCGTAATTGCTTTGACGATGGTTGTTGTTGGAATTCTTGCTGCGTGGAAAAATATGCATCAGTTGCTAGACCGTAAGCCTAAAAATGAATATTTCAATCGAGTAAAAAAGGCAGCTTTTTTAGTTGATGGTGTTTTAGGGACTGAGAAAATCAAGATTCAGCTTTATGGACCAGATGCTCAGGTTGATATTGATGTCGAGGTTGATCCAAAATTATCTGTTGATGATGCTCATAAGATCAGTCAAAAGGTGAGGGTGGAGATTCAAAAGGAATGGCCGGCCGTAAGGGATGTCTTGGTTCATATCGAGCCTTTTTACCCAAGCGATCACTGAGAAAATACAATATATTACTATACAACTTTAAGATTTTTTTCAGGATATTCAGGATCGCTAAAGCGGCAGGATCAGGCAGGATAATATCAACCCTTAGGTTGTATTATAGGTTGATATTATCCT
>JBBSJT010000047.1:0-17210 GCA_038257035.1 Chlamydiia bacterium | reverse complement strand
TTTTTACTTTCAAGTAGCACCAGTATATAAATGATAAATAGCGGAGTTGTTTTATGAATGCTTACCATGAAGTGCGAAATTTTTGCATGTTTTTATATTATAAGATTAATGATCCTGAGAACTTTGAAGAAGGCCCTCAAAAGATTGTCCCGGACGATATTTTTTTAAAACATATTTTTCCTTTATTAAATTGTTGTGAAGTTGCCCACAACATAAGCCTTGTCAATAAGAAGTGGAATGTATTATCCGATAATGCTGAATTGTTAAAATATTTGGTTTATAAAGATATCGTTTTTAAGCCTTCCGATTGGCAAAAGCATCTTGGATTGAATTTGAGAGACGCTAAAAATCAAAAAGCATGGGATGCATTGCCCATTACCATTGGTAAAATTTTAAAAAGTTCACCTACTATTAAGCACATAATAGTCTGGATGCCAAAATGTACAACCATCAATAATTTTGGAGAGCTTTTCAAAAAAGCAACCAGGAAGGCAACTGATTATTATCTAATGGAACCAAACATTCGTAAGGAATTAGGGGATGTTCCTTTAGAAGAATCGGCTTTTGTTGTCATGCAATTACGACAAAAAAGATATGGATGGGTTTGTGGAGATAGTTTTGACCTTAAAATGAGTGACAACAAGTTCAGAAAACCGACAATATTAGAGTCCATAGTTTGTATTTCTTCCGTCTATTTAAAAAATCGAAGAGGAGATTTTCGGTGTATTTTTAATAATCATTGTCAGGTGAATGGAGTCCAAGTCACGGTAAGCCTGAGACGTTTTAGTCAAGGCTATCTTGAAGGAATTTCTGTTCATTATGGCCCCTGGCCACGGATAAATACTTCAACAGGAGGGTGTGTTCAATGAATATCTATCGAGGTATGAAAAATTTATATAATGATGTTTATTACCGTTTTCACGATCGGGAATCCCTCCAGGAAGACCCTTTTAAAAGTATTCCTAATGATGTTCTAAACCATGTTTTTTCATTTTTAAATTTTGAAAAAATTTTAAAATTAGCTTTAGTGAATAAAAATTGGAAAATAGTATCTGATGATCCTGCTCTTTTGAAATATGTCATTTATAGAGATAAGCTTATAAATCCCGATAGTTTCAAGCTTTATCTAGGCTATGATTTTGGCTTTTCTGAAAAACATAAAGCGTGGGAAGCATTGCCAAATAATATAGGCAAAATTTTCAAAATCAGTTCTGCCTTTACGAATAATAAAATAGGAGAGCAATTTTTGATCTTTTGGATTCCAAAAAATATAACCATCAAAAGTATTGGAAAGCTGTTACATGGGAAATTTAATGACAAAGAAGATTATCATTTTATGGATCCGGAAATTTATGAAAAATTTGGATCTGAACCCATTCAAGAATCAGCTTGGATTGCCATACATCTTGATCCTCGTTTAAAACCTTCACAAAAATGTTGTAAAACAGTATTAGATATTCAATCAAGCCAATATAGAAAACCAAAAATTGTTGAGGCGATCATTTGTCTTTCTTTCATTTACTTTAAATCAAAAAAACTTAGGAAGGTCTATTGTGAAGAAAATTTTAATGGTCATCAAGTTCTTGTAAAGCTTAGGGTTGATTATCCTCCATATGAGCGTAGAGTTATACAAGGGATTTCAGTATCCTAATAGACCTTATCTTTATAGATCGTTATTTTTTTTTGCTTTATATTATAAATTTTAAAGAGTTATAATGAGAATTGAGGGAGCTAACACTTCACTTAACTAAAAATGGAAGGTATCTTATGAGTCGAAAATCAAAAGCTGCTGAATTTGCCGATGTTTCATATAATATTGATGTACAGGGAAAAAACATTGAACTGACAGATGCCATGGAAGATTATGCCATGGAAAAGATTTCTAAAATTGAAAAGTTTATGAATCGCATTATTGATGTATCGGTCGTTTTGGAAGTTCAAAAACTTGAGCATCGTTGTAATATAGTCTTAAAAGCCGGCCATACAAAAGTAACAAGTCATGCAATTTCAGAAAATATGTATGCCTCAATAGATAAAGCTGTAGATAGACTTCAAACTCAGCTTCTAAAATATAAAGACAGAATTCAAGATTATCACTTAAAACCGAATGAATCTATAGATATGAATGTCAATGTTTTAGCTGCAAATGACGCTGAGCTTACAGAGATTAACGATGACATTGATGAAGAAAATAGTCAAAAAAATTCAATGAAATTTGTTCCTCATAAAATTCAGAGAAAGAAAAAATTGGCTTTAAAATTATTGACCAGTGATGAAGCTATCATGAAACTTGAATTATCAGGTGATGCCTTTTTAATTTATAAGGATGAAACTGATAGGAAATTAAAAGTCATTTACCGCAGAAGAGATGATAGCTTTGCTATCATAGAACCGGAAGTTTAAAGATTTGAGACCTAGTAAAATTTATTGTTCTACAAGAAAAGAGTGGGTGGCTTTCCTGCCGGAAGAGATCGTCCGGCAAAAGCTTATCCATCACTTAATAGAAAATCTTCAATTTCCGAAAAACCTTCTTGTACTGGAAAAAGCATTATGTCAAATGCCGCATCTTATGCTTTCACCTATTAAAATCCCTGATAGACGTGCGGATATCGTCTGCTTTGCAAAAGATATACATCCGGATCATAATCTTTACCCACTTTTAATTATCGAGTGTAAGGCGGTTAAATTGACTCCTAAGGTGATCAATCAAGTTGTCGGGTACAATCACTATGTAAAAGCTAAATTTATTGCCATTGCCAATGAAACTGAAATCCAATTTGGTTTTTTTAATCAAGAACAGAAGCAATACAACTTTCTTTCCTATATTCCTCCCTATCAAGAACTTTTATCCTCTCTTTAAATTAAAATATTTTATATAATAAAGAAAAAAGGGGGCATTATGAATTCTGGAGATCCTTTAGAAAAAATGCTGCATGAACTTGCAGATCTATTCAAGCTTGTCGATGAAAATAAAGATAAGCCGATCCATGAGAGAGTCACCCCTGAAATTCAAGCCAGGATTGATCAGCTAAAAGGGTTCGTGGATAAATTTTCAGAACTCAACATGTCTACCTTCAATGCCGGTGGGATAAGTAAAACGGAATTGGAACAAGTGATAAAAAATCCTTCGAGCTTGAATCCAAAACAGAAAAAAATAATGGAATTTTCAAAGAAACTAAAAGCGGAAGTAGAAGCTGCAAGGTTACAATTGCAAGCCGCTAAAACAGTTGATGAAACAGTTTCTGTAGATAAACAAAAAGCTGATGAAATCGCCAAACGCAAGAAAAAATTCAAACGAGTGGGCGGGGATAAATGGCTGCATCTTTGAATGATGAAGAAGAGATTTTCAAAAAAAATCTTGAGCGTTATTCCTACTTTTCAAAACAAGAGGCCGATAAAATTTCATTCTCTTCTTTCTATCCCATTTTCAAAAATGAGGAGGGTGAACTTAATTTAAAACTTCCAAAAGATGAAACCCTTTATTCAACAAATGTGGCAGAAGAATGTTTAAACTGGTTTTCAAAGTTAAATTTGAATGGGGTTAAAATTTTATATGTGTTTGGGGTAGGTCTCGGGGCTTACTATGAGGCATGTAAAAAATGGCTAAAAGAAGATTTCACAAGATTTTTAATTTTTATCGAAGATGATAAAAAAATGATTTCTTCTTTTTTGCGTACCGAAATGGCAACTGAAATTTTGCATAACTCTCAATGTCGACTACATTATGTAGAGTATCATGCCGCTTTTGAAAATTCAGCTTTAGATTCATTAACAACAGCATTTTTATTTGATCCCTATCTTCTTGCAACTTTGGATTTTTACAAGGAAAAAAGATTCAAGGATGTTGAAAATCTAACTCTTAATTTTTCCCATGCGATCTATTCAAAACAGTCAATGTCGGGGGAATTATTAATCGGCGGTGCTCCTTATTTTTTAAATTTTTATGAAAACTTAAAACAATTGCCAAACTCATATCTTGGAAATAAATTATTTAACCAATTTGAAAATATTCCTGCCATTATTTGTGGTGCCGGGCCTTCTCTTGAAAAAAATATTCAGCTTCTGAAAACTTTAGGGGACAAAGCTTTAATTATTGCAGGAGGAACGGCAGTCAATGCCCTAAATTCTTATAACGTTTTTCCTCACTTGACTGTGGGAGTGGATCCAAATCCAACCCAGCTCATGCGCCTTCTTGGAAATAATGCGTATGAGACTCCATTTTTTTATCGTAACCGTATTTACCCTGAGGCCTTAAACCTTCATTCGGGAGAAAAACTCTATGTTACGGGGGCAGGGGGTTACGTCATCCCTCAACTTTTTGAAAAAAGATTTGGTGTAGAAGAGTCAGACCCAATCGATGAGGGTTACAATGTGATCAACTTTAGTGTGTCAATTGCCAAAGCATTAGGGTGCAATCCCATTATTGTTTGTGGTATGGATTTGGCGTATACAAATAACCAATCGTATTTACCGGGAATTAAATTTCATGCCCTTCACAATTATAAACGCACATTTATCACGAAAGGATCTCACGATGAGCTTATAGGGTTTAAAGATATTTATGGAAATTCTACAACGACGCTTTGGAAATGGATCAATGAAGCATCATGGTACACTTATTTTGCAAAATCCAATCCTGATATTACCCTGATTAATGCAACAGAAGGTGGAATTGGTTTTCCAGATATTGTTAATATGAATTTAGAAGATGTAGCTTTAAAGTACTTTAAAAAAAGTTATGATTTCGAAGGATTAATTCATTCTAAAATTCAAAACAGTCACTTTTCTGAAGAAACTACAGATGAAAATGTTTTAAAAAGACTAAAAAGTTTAGATAAATCATTAAAGAGATGTGAGAATTTGTTAAAAGAAGCCATTGCAGAATGTTCCAGCTTTATTTCTGATTACCAAGCAAAAAAACCTTATTCTCTTGAAGAAAAATGCCGCACCCTCGATACTTTACGAGACAAAATGGCAAGTGAAGATTTTGGCCGTTATGTGTTAAATCCATTTGCCGATAAATATTTTTGGCTTTTTGAAAAGCGCATGCCTTATTTTCTTTATGATTTGGAAAAAGATTTAAAAGATGCAAAAATTAAATCGAGGATTGAACTTGAACTTGATTGTAACCATTTTCTTCAAATGGTAATCAATACTCATAAAAGTATTTTAGAGAACGCCATCAAAAGTAATGTAGAGAAGATATTTTCGTCGAATTTAAAAAATCAAAAAAAAATCAAGGATAAAAAATCAAGCAATAGGGGCAAACTTGCAACAGAGATGAAAGAGGGACTACTTGATGGTTTGTCAGTTTTTATGAGTAAAGGCGATCAAGTGCTCTCACGCTCCTGGTTTGAAAAAGGCTTGAAAGAGGGGATTGCTGAATTTTATTATTTGACAGGGAATCTTTTTGCAAAAAAAGAATTCAAACAGGGTCTTGAAAATGGCTTACACCAATATTATTATGAGGATGGGACTTTAAAATCTTCAATTTCCTACCTTCAAGGAAAGCTTCATGGTGATGTATTGCTTTATTATCCAAATGGAAATTTAAAACGTCAACTTGCATTTAAAATGGGATCAAGAGAAGGAATCGAGCGCATGTGGAGTGCGGAGGGGCAACTTCTAATCGAAGCCTACTACACGGCTGATAAACCGAGTGGTGTTTCAAAATGGTGGTATGATAACGGAGTTTTAAAACAGGAAGTAAGGCACGATGAGGCAGGATATGAGATTCGCTGTTTTGAAAGAGATGGTAGAGAAATACCAAAAGAGATTGTAGAAGAACAAGATTATTTTGATAAATTGATCAAAATGACTAATATTTTTATGGAATCAATTCATGATCTTTTTCAAAAGGCAGATCTTGTGCTTCCCTTTTTAGATCAGCTCCAAGCAAATAAAGTACAAGATTTGAAAAATGATTTACAGTCCGTACAAAGTGAAATAAAAAAATTGAGTACTATCAATAAAGATATTCAAGAAAAATTCAGCGGGAATGCCCTTCTTATGGAAGAGCCTATCTGGAAATCTTCGGTTCTGCAAAAATCTATAGATGAGCAATTAGGTACTCTGATTAAGTTAATGAAAAGTCAAATGAATGAGATGCAGCAATTCATAGGCCAAATTATTGAAAAACAGGACCTGACAAAGAATGAATGAAGTGCTTTTTCAAAAAAATATAGAGAAATGGTCTTTAACAGACCCAAAAAAAGCATTGATGCTTCCTTATCTGGATCTTAAAAATGAAAAAAATCAACAAAAGCGAACTTCGAAGGCTGTTTTAGAGAAATGGTTGGATGCATCAGAAATTGATGAAACAGAAGTTCTATTTGTTTATGGACTTGGGCAAGGCGAGGGCTATTTAGCTTTAACTTCATGGCTGCAAGGGGATCGTCGTCTCATTTTTTTAGAGGATGATGCAGAGGTTATTTTTCATCTTCTTTCAAATGAAACCGGAAGCCTGATCATGAATGATCCAAAAGTTTCACTCTACTATTTTGACCGCATTGATGATATCAAAGAGATTACACTTGGCTTACGCTTTGAATTTTTTATGAAAAAAATCAAAGTGATAAACTCACCACATTATAAAAAAATAAAAAATGATACTTATTTAAAACTTCTTCATCGCATAGAAAATGATCAACTACTTCATAATTCACTTGTTGGCGAATATCTTGATTATGGGGCGGTGTTTTTTAAAAATTATTATAAAAACTTGGAACTACTGCCAGGCTCCTTTCTTGGCAATTCGCTTTTTGGAAAATTCAAGAATGTGCCCGCCATTATTTGCGGTGCAGGTCCTTCTTTAAATAAACATTTTAAAGACTTAAAAGCTTTATCTGACCATGCTTTGATTTTTGCAGGAGGCTCTTCGTTAAATTCTTTGGTTGCAAATGGCATCACACCTCATTTTGGGGCAGGGATAGATCCTAATGCCGCACAAATTTTGCGCATCAGTCAAACATGCCATGTTAAAATCCCTTTTTTCTTTAGAAACCGTATTCATCCTGACGCTTTAAGTTTGATTGAAGGAGCACGTCTTTATGTTCCCGGAAGTGGCGGTTATGATGTGTCAGAGTGGTTTGAAGATAAATTAAATATTGATCGCGAATCTCTTTTGGATGAGGGTCACAATGTGATCAATTTTGAAGTTGAAATTGCAAAAGCGCTTGGATGTCATCCCATTATTTTTGTGGGCATGGATTTGGGATTTACAGGAATGCGTTGTTACGCAGATGGAATAATTGATGATCCTAATGTCAGTAAAAATGAAATTTTAAAATTTGAAAATGAAAACCCAAAAGATTTTGATTTAAAAGCTGTTTTAAAAAAAGATATTTATGGGAAACCGATCTACACGCTTTGGAAATGGATTGTAGAATCGGAATGGATGGGAGATTTTGCAAAAGAGCATCCTGAAATTCAACTCATCAATGCAACAGAAGGGGGGCTTGGCTTTCCGAACATTAAAAATCAGTCACTTAAAAGCGTCAAAAAGCAGTATCTACAAAAAAAATATCGATTTGCATCAAAAATTTCAAAACTAATTAAAGAAGGCTCAATGCCTCAAGTGACATTGAAGAAAATAAAAGCTTTAAAGAAAACATTACTCTCAAGTCTAGACAATTCCATTTCGTGTTTAAATATTCTTCTTGAAGAACTTGTTACCATGAAAGAAAAAGCAAAAGTTTTAAAAAAAATAGAACCGAAGACCAATCTTTTAACGGGAAGAGCGGCTCTTTTTGAATCTGACCTTTTTGAAGAAGATAGCTACAAATACATTTTGGAAGTGTTTGGCGAAGTCTTTTCGGGTCTTGTCAGCCATGAGGTGCGAAATATTCGTTTAAGCAAACTTTCTGATAAAGTAAAAGCTTTAAAGAAACTTGAATTAAACGAAGAGCGCATCAAGTTTCTTCTTAAAGTGGCCGAAGTCAACCGCATGGCCCTGAAATTACCTTAGCGCATATTTTTTTTTACACAGAGATCACGAGAGAAGCTGCGGAGAGAGAGCAGAGTGGTGCCACATGAATTACTATGGATAATTATTTTATTGATTGAAAAAGCCAAAGCTTGCTAATTTGGATTGTAAAAATCCAGGATTAAAATGAACTTTCTACATGATGCAAGTAAACCCTACGTCGCTTTATTTCTTGATATCGACGGTGTATTGGGCCCTGCCAAAGAATTCACTGAAGATGAATCCAAGAAAAAAAATGATATTATCAAAAAACTCGTGCAAGACCCTTACCATGCCTACACTTGTAAAAGATGCAATACTTGCAGTAGTGCAGAGGCTTATCTATTTAAAGCAGAAGTTTTAGATGTCTTCCATAATTTAATAGAAAAAATTTATGAAGTGGCAAACGTGCACATTGTGATTTCATCCTCTTGGCGAACCGATAGGTCGGTAGATGACTTAAAAGCTATATTTCAAATGCATAAGTTTTCAAAATATATTATTGATAAAACAACAGATCATAAAACCCCATTTTATCAGTGGCAAGATCATTGCGTATTTTCTCATCTTGAAATCAGTGTTGAAAATTGCATGCTTGATAATGATCAGATGGATCGATATCCAACTCCAGAAGAAATGGAAGCTTTTATTTATAAACATTGGGAATGCAGGGCAAGTGAAATTAATAGATGGTTAAAGATGCGCCCAGAATATGTGGCATTTACCATTTTTGATGATTTGGATGAGCATTTGTCCATTAATTTTGGGGACAAATTTATTTCAACAAATCATCCTGATGAGGCAATTTTAAAACCTGTAGACACTGTAAAAGCCTATCAATCCATCATGAATCAATTAGGCTACACCACCTAATAAGGTTTACAAAGAAAACATTCTACTACTTTAGATAATGATAATTTGCTAATTTGGAGTGCTGTGACCTGTCACAGCTTTGTTTTCAGCCCGACCTGGCGGGCTGCTAAATCGACATTGTCGATTTAGAGTGCTTCAAGCCCGAAAAATCGGGCTTGCAACGCCCTGGTCGATTTGAGAACAAAGCTGTGACAGGTCACAGCACTCCAAATTAGCAAATTTTATATTTCTCTCTTGGCCTCTGTGGTAAAAACGCTAACACCTCTAAATATACAAATCCGCCTCCCCAATCTCGTTTCCTTGTGTCATTACGGAGGCTCTTTCGATAATATTGCCAAGCTCCCTGACATTTCCCGGGAATGCGTAAGCATTAAGCTTTTTCTTGGCTGCATCCGTTAAGGTTTTTTTCTTGGACTTATTTTCAACACTTGCTCGTTCGAGGAAATAGTCGGCAAGAGGAATGATATCTTCAGGCCTTGTTCTTAAAGGGGGAATGTGGATGGGAACGACATTTAATCTGTAATAAAGATCTTCTCGCATCACTTTATTTTGGATGGCTTCCTTAATGTCTCGATTTGTTGTTGAAACCAAACGCACGTCCACTTTAACAGATTTATGTCCGCCTACACGCTCAAACTCCTGCTCTTGAATAGCTCTAAGAAGTTTTGCTTGAACACCCAAAGGGATTTCTGTGACTTCATCAAGAAAAAGAGTTCCGGTATTACCAAGCTCAAACCTACCAAGGCGCTTATTGATGGCACCTGTAAAGGCACCTTTTTCATGGCCAAAAAACTCCGATTCAAGCAAAGTTTCTGGCACGGCCGCACAATTTACTTTGATGTAGGGGTTTTTAGCACGAAGTGAATTGTCGTGGATTGCTTGAGCAATGACTTCTTTTCCCGTCCCCGATTCACCGCTAATAAAAACACTTGCATTGCTTTTTGCCACTTGTTCAACTTGCGCTAAAATTTCTTTCATAGCAGGGCTATTGGCAATAATCTGATTTTTAGTGTGGCGGCCACCGGTTGCAACCTGATCTCTTAGGTATTGATTTTCAGTCAGTAATAAAATATGTTCTTTTACTTTATCGATTGCAGCTTCAATAGTTTCTGCACAAAATGGTTTGATTAAGTAAGTAAAAGCGCCAAATTTCATTGCCTCAACTGCATTTTCAATGGTGCCAAATGCTGTAATGACAATGACTGGAGTTAAAGGGTAAAGCTCTTTTGCTTTTTTCAAAATGTCGATGCCTGTTGTATCCGGTAATTTCATATCGGTAATGATCAAATCGAAGCCTGAATTTTTCAAGGCATGATTTGCCTCCGCCCCATTTTTTGCCAAGGTGACATCAAGATGCATCCTCGATAATGTCTCTTTTAAAAAAAGACGTATAAGCTCTTCGTCATCGATCACTAAAATTTTTTCAATTGCCATATAAAAGCCTTATTTTGGGATTTTAATAGTAAAGGTAGTTCCGGAATTGACCTTGGAATAGACTTCAATCGTTCCCTTATGCGCTTGTACCACTTTATTGACTTCAAGCAAACCAAAACCATTTCCATCTTCTTTTGTCGTAAAGAATGCCGAAAAGATTTTTTTAAGATTTTGCTCTGTTATGCCTGTTCCCTCATCAATGACTTCGATGATCACATGATGTTCATTTTCATCTAGGAGAAGGGCTAAATTACCGCCATTTGGCATAGCTTGAATGGCATTGATGATTAAATTAAAGAGGCAGGAGCGTAAAAGTTCGGCATCTGCCGCCAAGTAAATGCTTTCCTTTAGCGATTTTACTTCAAAGTGAATGTTTTGATTTTTAAGCTGGTTTTTAAGTTTTTCATCTACTTCGATGGCCGACTTTAATTTTACCGCCATTTCAGTTAAATTGACTTCAAAAAATTTCATTTTGAGGGGATGAGCAAAATTTAAAATGTGTGTCACCAAATTATTTAAATTGTCCGTGCCATCAATAATCAATTCCGCCATTTGCCTCAAATGAGGCATTTCTTCGAGGTCCTTTCGTAAAAGGGAGGCAAATCCTTTGATTCCACCCAAAGGATTTCTAATTTCGTGGGCAAGCATAGCAGTCATGCCACCTAAATCCTTTAATCTTTTGTTTGCTTTATCCTCACTTAAATCACTTAAGTTGATGATAAGACTTTCATTTCCAAAACAGCAGTTAATTGTCCAATTTTGCATCTCATGATTAACATTCTCTTGGTTAACATAAGGATTTTTGGCAAAAGGAGTAATTTTTTTTTCATTTATTGCTTTTTGAATAGAAAATCCAAAAAATGAATCGGTTAGATGTTTTAAAAAATGGGTATTTAAAACGTCTTCTTTTTTTAAACTCAACATGTTACAAGCTTTTTCATTAAAAGCCGTAATCAATCCATCATTATACCTGATGCGAATAATACCTTGTAAAAGGTTGTCTGTTAGAGTGATAAAATCGTCAGTGGTTATATTTGAAATTTGATCTTCCATGGCTTTAAGTTAAGGTGAATTTTTTTTTTGATCAAGTTCTACATTGCAAAAAAATGGAATATTATGAGATAATTCGTTTTTTCTAAACAAATAGAAGATCATTTACAAATCTTTTAGGAGATATGATGGCCCGTTACATAGGTAATAAAAACCGAATCGCCAGACGTTTTGGCGTTAACATTTTCGGAAAAGCACGCAACCCTTTATTGCATAAACCAAATCCACCGGGAGTTCACGGGGCACGTCGCCGTAAGAAATCCGATTATGGACTGCAGTTAGAAGAAAAGCAAAAGCTTAAAGCAATTTATGGTATGCTTAGCGAAAAACAACTTGTTAAATACTATAAAGAAGCGTTGCGTATTCCTGGAAATACAGCAGATAATCTAGCTTCAATGCTAGAATGTCGTTTGGACACATTGGTTTACCGCTTGAAATTTGGTAATTCCATTTTTGCTTCGCAGCAATTAGTTTCTCACGGTCATATTTTTGTGAACGGGAAAAAAGTGGATCGCCGCTCTTTCCAAGTAAAACCTGGAATGGTTATTTCAGTTAAAGAAAAATCACGTACTGTCAAAGCAATTGTTGAATCAGTTGAAAGCCCAAGACGTGAAGTTCCTCCATATTTGACATTAGACGGTAACATGTCTGGTCAATTAATGGCTAAACCAACGCAAGAACAAATGCCTTGGCCAATTGAAATTCGTTTACCTGAGATCTGTGACTTCTTAGCACACTCAACTTAATGTTTTCAAATTTTCTTCTAGTCGCGAATGCGACTAGAAGAAAATAAATTGATTTTTTCTTGTCCTATCTCGGGCATTCTTCTCATTTTCCCTGTCGCATTCAAAAAACTATTCTTTATTTTGTAATATTAATAAAAAATCGTTGTGTATAATTCTGATAACTATTTTAGTTAAGATTGAATAGTTAACAGGAGGAAAAGCTATGATTAATAATAATCAAGATATAAAACATTCAGAAACAAAATCTCGCATTCAAGTTTCTAACGTGAAAAATCGAAAAGAAGATACTCCCGGCGTTGCAAGATTTAGAGCTGAAAAAGCAGCCCGCCAAAGAGAAATTCATGTACTGCAAGAAGATTCAGATAATGCGCTTGAAAGAGTCAATGCGCTATTTGACGAACTAAAAAAACAGTACAACCTCTAACTCTGCAGATACTGGTTCTACTCTAATCTAAAAAAATAGATCATAAAATCTATTGCTATAGCCTATACGATTTTTTACAGGATATGCACTACGCTCGCGCGGCATTAAAGCCAAGAAAATATCAACTTTCAGTAATACAGGGGTAAATATTATCTGCTTATCGTGCCGCGCGAGCGTAGTGCATATCCTGTAAAAAATCATAGAAGGTAGTAGAACGTTTATATACTCGTGCTACTGAAAAGTAAATCAAAATGCGAATTGTTCAAAGCTTTTGTACCCCGCTGTTAGAGATTCTAACTGGAAGCCTTGTCAGACTTCTTCATTTCAAATAATAAAATATTGCTAAATTCATTTCATTTGTAGTATCGTCATTTATTTTCATGTAACAAGAGAGGAGATTTAATGACTGTTTTTTTTAGAGCGTATGTTTTTATTTTTATAAATTTAATCATTTTGAACACAACTTTTCTAAACGCCGATTTGGGCTGTCCGCCTTATGTACCGGTACATGTTTATCAACAACTAAAGCCTTATTTTTTACCGGAACAACACCCATTGCGAAAAAAATTGGACAAAATTTTTACATCAAATGACGTTTTAAAGAATGATGAGACTTTGAGAAAGGCAGGTTTTAAAACGACCGGAGCGAAAGGATGTAGTAAGGTAATTATACTTAAACATAAAAAAATTAAAAATTATCTGATCAAAGTTTATACAGATGAAAGCTATGAAATTATCGATTGGGAAAAATGGATGAAACGCATTCAGGGAGCTTTAGTTATTAATTCTGTAATTGAACAATATGGCTTTCAACAAAGTTTTAAAGTTCCGAAAAAATGGATTTATCAAGTCCCGAGAGATGAAAATGTTGAAAAACATTTTGTCTTGGTAGTTGAAGATATGGATATATTTGACCAACGAGGAAACTCAATTAGATGGAAAGGAACTCAACACGTCACAAAAGAAAAACTGCACGCTTTATCTGTAATTATGAATGAAGCAGGTTTAAAAGATTCTGTTTATTTGAATAATATTCCTTTTTGTTTAGATGATAAAATTGCATTTGTAGATACCGAACATTTTCATTACTGGCCTGTCCCTTTATACAAACTAACTTCGTTTTTAAATGTTAAGCTACAAACTTATTGGACGAACCTTATTCAAGAGCATCCTTAGAATATCGGTTCAATAAGTTAAGAATTAGGGGTTTAGATTATTTGTCATTGAGGCATAGCCCTGGAGTGAATTTTTTTAAGCTTCTTTAGTTCAGCAGGTTAAGTGTGTCTTGACAATTTTAACCATAATTTTAAGTTAAAAAAACGCTTTTTTTTTCTTAAAAAGAACTTTTTTTTTAGGTTCAAAGAAAAAAAATTAAAAAAAAAAGAGGCAAGAAAGTTGTTTTAGTGGATGGTAAAAGCAGTTCCTAAAGGGGTTAAATTTTTTTTTAAATTGTTTAAAATTAATAGTTTAAACGTTTTTCAGTTTTTATGGAAAGTTTGCTTGGAGCCACTTAAAAGCCTTTGACGAAAGATCAGCTCTTAGCAAGCTTAAAAAAAACATGTTGAAATTATTTAGGGGTTTAATCCATTTTAAAGAACGTAATCCGAAAACCTTTTATGGGGAATATTATGAAAAAAAAATTTACGTTGCTAATGGCATCTATGATGCTACTTGGTGCTAGTACAGCGCAAGCTTGGACAGATGCAGGCTGCTGCTACGAGGACATTTGCTGTGAAGACCAGACTGGTTTCTACGTTGGAACTTTTGCTGGTGCTAACTTTATTTCTAGTTCACATTCACATGGTGGAAGTGCATACCACAACAAAAGACACTTCAACACAGGTTATGTAGTTGATGCGTCAGTTGGATACCGTTGGTGCCATGATATCCGTATGGAATTTGAATATGCTTACCGTAGTAACCAAGGTAGACACCGTTGGTACTCTGCTGGTAACACAAGTGGAAGCTATTGTTCAAAACATAAAAACTTTGTACAAAACGCTTACATGTTTAATGGCTTCTATGATATCGGTGGATGCCAAGATTGGTGCGTTAAGCCATTTGTTGGTGCTGGCGTAGGTTATGCTAATACACGTAATGGCCGTCATCATAACAGCAGCGACAGCAGCAGCCGTCATCATCACTGTAACGGTGGTTTTGCTTGGCAGATCATTGCCGGATTGGCATACCCAATTTGCGATGAAATCGATCTTTCTTTAGAATATCGATTCTTCAAAGCACGTGAGCGCAAACTTTACAACAATGATGTTGGTGTAGGACTTAAATACTACTTCTAATATTATAGTTTAATTGTTGTATTTATGCTGAATGGTGAATCATACGATTCATCATTCAGCTTTTTTTAAGGTTATAAATGAAAAAATTTGTCCTTACATCCTTTATCTTTGTTTTTCAATTCAGTTTTCTTGAAGTTTCTCTTTTTAGCTATGTTTATAATCAAAATAGTCAATATTACCAATACAATCAGCCTTCCCCTTATAATCAAAATAGCTCTGATCCATCAAGATTTGCTTACCCAAATAGAACAGATGCTGAAAAGCTACTTACTTTAAAAGTTGAAAAGGCTTTTTTTGATGATGTTTTGATTGCCCCTTATGCAAGCTCTATTCAAGTTTACACAATAGGGCATGAAGTAACCTTAACGGGACTAATTGATTCCGATAGAATAAAATTAAGAGCGGAAACCAAAGCAAAAAATACCTTAGGCGTACAAAAGGTGATAAATAACATCTATGTTGAAAAAACCAAATAGGCCCTACATTTTATTTCTTTATATTTTTTGGTCTATATTCCTTCTCATTGGCTTAATCGTCTATTTCTATTTTCCTGAAATATTTTATCGCGTTACAGACTATCCCGGACCCGGCAGCCCTTTCGTTAACACCCCTGAATAGTATCTACGTCCTCTAAGCATTTCAATGCCTCCCGATCAATCGTACCCGTAAATATCCACGGTGGCAGTTCAAGACCTCCCGATCCCTCATAGCGATAAACTATCGTGCCCGTGCCCGTGCCCATGCCCGATTTAATTATTTTATTTCTTATTTCTATTAAACTAAGCTTAAGCAGATCCTTGTTTAATGCGTAAAAGCATTCGCAACTTCAGAAAAATGAAGGAGCAAAAGGAGTAAACAAGAAATAAATCGGGCATGGGCACGGGCACGGGCACGATAATTTATCGCTATGAGGGATCGGGAGGTCTTGAACTGTAAAGTTATTAAGAAGCCCACCTTTTTTTCTTGGTAGAATAATACTAAATACTATATAGATTGAGATTCAAATTTTAACGTGACACTAAAAGAGAGAGTGAAATATGCATACGCTTAAGTCTATGTTTTGTCTTTTTTTAGCTTTTGGTCTATTTACAGGCCAGCTAGTTGGACAAGAGATGAATACCCCCCATCATCAAAATGTCTCAAAAACCGAAACAGGACCTTGTGGATGTGCTTGTGAGGTAAATTGCAATTGTGGCTGCGCTACAGGAAAGCCTTGTGAATGTGATCACAATAAATCTAAGAAAAACGATACTAAAATAAATTCTTCATGTGAATTAAGCACAATTGAACCTTGTGAATTTGAAAAAGAAGAAACTTTTTCTGATTGCTGTGGAACCCAAGAAACAAGAAATATTGGTTTCAGAAGTTATGAAGGTAATTCTAACGGTATTATCAATATTGCCCCTCCATCCATTGATTTAAATCCTCAACGCTGTCCCTTTGCTGAAAGTGATTGCGATTTTGCAAGACGCTGTGGTCTATGGGGTGTTTGGCTGCCTGAGTGTCCTGTTCTTTTTAGAACCCTTCTTGCAGATCCAAGACAGATTAATTATTCAGTAGGTTGGAGATTTAACGATCAGGCACTTGGAAAAAATATCATCGATATCTCATTTGGGGATACATTGGCAATCTACCGCTGGAATAACATCGGACCTTGTCATGGAGAGCTTCAGTTGGAGCTAGAGGGTGCTTTATGGGCCGTTTTTAACCCTTTAAGTGATGATTCACCACTTATCAATGCCGATTATTATGTAGGCTTTCCAATTACCTATGCTTTTGGTAGATGGCAATTCCGTTTACGTGGCTACCATGTCTCAACGCATTTAGGGGATGAATTTATATTAGGTCAATCTTATATTGACCGTCGTAATCCAAGCGCCGAATTTATCGATTTTTTTGTGTCTAATGACTTCACAGATGAAATACGCTATTATGCCGGAGTCGGTGTTATTATCCATCAGGATGAAACATTTAAAACAGGACGTGTTTTTGCAGAAGTTGGTGCTGAGCTTCGTTTAAGGCATCTTGGTTTTACAGATTTTTGCAATCAACTTTATGGCGAACCTTTTTACGCGATGAATTTTCGTTTTCGTAAAGATTTTAAACATCACATAGATCAAACTTATGTTCTTGGCTATGAAATTGGTAAACTCTATGGACTTTGCCGTAAAGTGCGCGCCTACATTGAGTACCATGATGGATACTCGCTTGATGGACAGTTTCAAAAACTTGCCTCAAACTATTTGAGTATCCGCTTCTCATATAGCTACTAATCAGTAAAGCCCGTGTACATAGTGATACGGGCCTTTTTTTTACCATAGTCAAAATCACTGATGTTACACAATCGTACAATTAAATATTTTTTTAAGCATTGCAAAATCCATTTAAACTTTATGATTTTTTACAGGATATGCATGATCGCT
>JBBSJT010000046.1:0-17316 GCA_038257035.1 Chlamydiia bacterium | reverse complement strand
TCAAATTTTGCTACGATCTCATCCTTGATCCCATAGAATTTACGTGCTTGATAATTAGATATGAAGTTATCTATGCCGTTTTTATAGTCGCTGACAAATCTGTCAACACTAGTTAACGTTAGATTTTCTTTATTAATAGTTTCAGGTACTAGTGTCAGCATCCATTCGGCAGGATTAAAACCGTACATCTTTAAGGGTATTATGGGCTCATATCCAACATCGCCGCCATAAATCTTCCACTCCTTCCCACCAAAACGGCCAATCGGAGGGTTCTTTTCAGCACCATCCTTAGTGAAAGATGTAAATTGTTTACATACGCAAGCAATTGCCACTAAATTTGACTGATCATGTTTAAAAACTTCATTGAATATATCTTTCGGCCAGCCGGAATCTTGATAAATAACCTCGTAAATCAATAATGACTCTCTTTTTCTTTTCTCATTTGCTTCTCTGTGTTCTCAGTGTCAAAAAATCATGAATTGTTCTCAAAAAGGCGCTCCCACCTTTCATTATCCGATTCTACTTTGGCAGCCTTGTGTGTAGAAATTTCTTTTACGGACTTTTGGAATTCATGTTTTTTTGGCTCCCTCTTTGTCTTGACAACTTTTTCCGGAGGCGCATTTTTTCTATAGCTCTCTTCAAATTGTTTAAGATAATAATCTAAAGCCTCATCAGGATTTAGTTGAATACCTTTTGATTGAACTTCTTTCTCTTTTTTTTCGACAGGTTTTGGTTTTGGTATGAGTTTTGAAACAGTCCGAACGGCTGTTTTTTGGGCAGGATTTTCGTGAATTTCTTCTTGTGGGTATTTTAGATAGTGGAGCTTATTTTTAACGCGCTTATTTAACGTTGTCACAAACTCTTCAATCGATTCTGTTTTTACAGATGAGCCTCTGACCATCAAAGCTAGTTTTTTATCTGAGGTGACGACTATAATGGTTTCAGAGTTACTGATTTTCTGAACTTTTTCAATGATCCACTCATCGGCTGTTATTCCACGTGAGGTGAATTGAATTTCAAGGGCCTCAAAGTGTGATTTTGTACTTTCTTCTAATCTGTAGTGTGAATCGAAAACAATGGTGACGTGAATTCCAAGAAGTTTAACTTTCTTGTTTAAATTTTCTACAATCTGCTGGCGTCTTGTAGCTAGATCGACACTCGATGTTAATATGCGAAAGAGCAAATTATAGCCATCGACAATATAATGCATGGGATTTAAACAAGTGTTTCAAATGTTGGTATTAGCTTTTCAAATGCTTTTCTTCTGTGGGAAATACGATTTTTAACACTTTCTTCAAGCTCTGCAAAGGTTTTTTCGTAGTCCAATTTGACAAATAAGGAATCGTATCCAAATCCATTTCTTCCACGTTCTTCTTTAAGAATGACCCCTTGACAAGTAGATGAAGACATTTTTTCTAGACCGTTTGGACTTGCGACAGCCAAACAACATTCGAAATAACAGTTTCTTCGATCATCGCTCAAATCTTTCATGTTTTGAAGAAGCTTTTGACGGTTTTCTGCATCTGTTGCTTCAAGACCTGCATAGCGACTGGAATAAATTCCGGGCTGGCCTTGAAGTTCGGGAACAACAAGACCTGAATCATCAGCAAGTACATAACGATTCAAAACAATACTTGCATCAACAGCCTTTTGAGTGGCATTTTCCTCAAAAGTTGTTCCCGTTTCTTCAGGCAAAGAATAATGTGGAAAATCTAAAAGAGATAATACATCGATATGTTTAAAAGGTTTAAACATATCGCGAAACTCTTTAATCTTATGCACGCTATGACTTGCTATCACAATTTCCATTATTTATCCAAAAAACTCTTAATACTTTGGATCGTATAGTCTTCGTCTTTAAATTGAAATGATTCTTTTTCTTTACAGCCAATCATTGCCTGGGCAAATTTAGATTGAAAGGATAAAACATGACTTTCAAGATCTACATCCCAAGGACCCAAAATTGTATATTCCTCGGTTACACCCGCTGCATCTGTAATTGAAACAACACTGCCAATGCTAACTTCGTCAGGGTAAATATCATCAGCATTGATAACACGCGCCCGGTTTAACATCTCAGAAAGAGATTTCATTTCACCTTGAAGTCTTGATCTTTTCTCACATGCAAATTTATATTCGGAATTTTCTCTTAAATCCCCAAGCGCCCGTGCCGCTTCAACTTCTTTTGCGTTTTCAAGCATATCTTTTGTTGCAATTTGCTTTAGGCGTTCTTGCGTTTTTAGATAACCAACTTCCGTTGTCCAAATCGTATGTCCATCTACTTGCTTTAACGCTTTATAATGCGTTTTTTGCGACAGAGATGGGTGTACAACTTCTGCTAACGAGCGTAAGATCTTTAGATCATGATCTGTTAACGATTGGCACTTTGAAACTAACAGCAAAAACTCTTTGATAAATTCAAGACTTGTTCCTTGAATAATTTTTCTAACGTTTTCATAGCGTTTGCCAGATAAAATCACATAGATTTTTTTTGAAAGATCGCGCCATTCAGGTTTATTTTCAATATTACTATATAAAATTAACAAAGACTCAAAAAAATCGCACAATCCTTGTTTATCCGTAAAGGGAAGTGATGGGTCTTCGGAAAGAAGTTTTTGAAAAAACCAAACAAAGAAATCAGGTTGGGTTGTAGGATGATTTTTAAGCTTCTCTAGCTGAGTTACAAGGAGTTTTTTTGTTTCACCCTGGTTTAATTCATTTAGAATATAATCTCTTAAGGCGCTTTGAGACACACTATAAATCATGGAAAGGAAAATTTCCACCCAATCGGCTCTTTGTTCTCTAACAAGAATTAAAGCACGTTTTTTAAGACTTAAAATAGGAATGGCATTGATGACCTGATCTACCGGATTTAGGGATTTGATCAAATCTTCTGATTTTCTTGACGGAACTTGTTTGTTAAACATGGTTTCAAGAAGAACTAATATTTGCAATTCTTGGCTTTTTGTTAGCTCACTATGATCAAGAATTTCAATCATTTTCAAAGAAAGAGTATTAACAATTGATTCATGCTTGCGCGCATTAGTAAGATCACGCATAAAATTATAAGTATTTAAAATCATCTCATCAGGATTTTTCTTACTAGAAATGGCTTTTTCAAGCTGCTCTTCTTCTGAGATTTCTTTTTTTCTAAGACGAAAAGCATCGCGAAGATTTTCAGGAGTTTCAATAAACGGATCTTTCTTTAATTTAGCACGAGCACCCTGCCACCATTTAGACCAATCAGCATCCGGAATGACAAGCTCGCAAAGTTCATCTTTGATCTCACTTGCATTTTTTGGCCCAAGATCCTTCAACAAAAGCTTAACGGCTTGTACAGGATTTTCTTTAGCTTCTTTTTCAAGTTCATCGGCATCGGCAAAGCGACGTACAAGGAAATGATCGTCTTTTAAAGGAACTAATGTTTTAAAGGCATTGATGTAATTGATGCGTTTTTTGCCACTCACATTTTCAAATTCAATGATAGCC
Organism: Chlamydiia bacterium; assembly: GCA_038257035.1. Classification (GTDB taxonomy): domain Bacteria; phylum Chlamydiota; class Chlamydiia; order Chlamydiales; family Parachlamydiaceae; genus JBBSJT01. The sequence continues at coordinate 13,827 of JBBSJT010000046.1, read as the reverse complement.
TGCTCTAACAAATGGGAAATTTCCATAATTTCACCTGTTCCCCAGCCGCCAAAATGATAAACAAAGCTACCAACTTCCATGTGGGCCAAAAGTTCATGATTTGTGATGGCTCCCTGAAAATTTTCTTTAGCTCGAAGCCCTGTCAGTCTAATTCTGTCATTGAATAGCGGACTTGAACCATAACGATTTTTTAAGTATTCTAAACTTAAGTCTGCAAGAAGCGGACTATTTGTTGTTTGCAGATCGATAACGAGTTTTAACACTTCATAACGAGACGGTTCATCCTCAATTTCATCTAAAAGAGGAATAACTGTTTCTGCGATAGCTCCAAATTGTTTGGCCATATCAGAGCTTTTTATGATTTGCAAAAGCTGCAAAAGCTCTTCAACGTCGACAACATCATTTGTACAGTATTCTTCCCATAATTGAAAAAATTTTGGAAACTCACGACTACTGATCCGTGTTTTAAATTCTTCTAGATAACTCATTTACCAACCCTTGATTTTTAATTCTCACCTTAAATCTCAAAAGAAGTGTATCTCTTATGCACTTTAACTTCAATTGGATTCCATAAAATTAGTTAAATATGTTAGAATTTAATTATAATGATAATAGTGTAGGAGTGAAGATTTCCAAATGAGTACAGGTTCATCCGACAATATTTTTGACTTTGCATCCAAAAAAAAAGAAAATCCGCTACCCAAAAAAAATCCCGCTCCGTCACCACTTAAATCCGTTGCTATAGAAACCAAAAACATGGAACCTGCTTCCCAGGCAGATATCGATATGATGTTTGCCAAAATGCATGATCTACAAAAAGATTTAGACAAAAAGACAGATGAGTTAAAAGATGCTATCTCTTCATCCAGAAACGAAGTCATTGACTATTTTAGTAATTCAAAAAATTTCACTCCTGAACAGTGGAGTGTAATCCAAAACAACCGCTCCGAGCTTGAACAAAAAACCTGGGCAGTAGTTGGCAAGGATCCGAATGTTGTCAAAGAAAAAAAACTTGAAGCCAAAAATGAAAAGGCAAGAATGGCAAAAAGCTTGGGATCAAGACATAATTGGTTGCCAATGCGCTAACTTGCTTTTAAATCCCAACACTGCTAAATTAGGCTCTAATTAATAACCCCCAAAAGACAAATAATGAACTCTGAAAACTTAAAAGAAGCTATTGAAAAAAGACGCACATTTGCCATCATCAGTCACCCCGATGCCGGAAAAACCACATTAACAGAAAAATTACTACTCTACTCCGGAATGATCCATACAGCTGGGATGGTAAGAGGAAGAAAAGGGCGAAAAGCTGCTGCCTCCGATTGGATGGCAATGGAGCAGGAACGGGGCATATCGATTACTTCATCAGCCATGCAGTTCACCTATAAAGATACCATTATTAACGTTTTAGATACTCCTGGACACGAAGATTTTTCTGAAGATACCTACCGTACGCTTACTGCCGCCGATTGCGCCATCATGGTTATTGATGCCGCAAAGGGAGTTGAAAAACAAACCCGTAAGCTTTTTGAAGTTTGCCGCATAAGAAAGATTCCGGTTTTAACATTTATTAATAAAATGGACATGCCGGTTCAAGATCCTTTGAATTTAATGCATGAAGTAGAAAATGTATTAGGTATTCAATCATGCGCCTTAAACTGGCCGATCGGTACAGGACGTGACTTTATCGGAGTTTTTGACAGGCTGGAAAACAAATACTTAATTTTTTCAAAAGTTTCTATTGGCGGCTCTCAAAAAGCGGAAATTCAAAGATACACAAAAGAAGAAGTTCAAGGCAAAATTGATCCTGCTTTATTAAAGCAACTGGATGAAGAATTAGAACTTTTGGAGCTTGCCGGGAACCCCTTTAACCGCGAAAGTTTTTTAAAAGGCGAAATGACACCGGTCTTTTTTGCCTCAGCTTTAACTAATTTTGGAGTTGAACCCTTTTTTGATGCTTTTATTAATTTAGCCCCATTTCCACAAGCTCGCACGGTAACTCTTGCTAACGGAAAAGAAGACAGCATTGATCCTGTTAATGCTCCATTTAGTGCCTACGTTTTTAAAATTCAGGCAAATATGGATAAACGCCACCGCGATAGCATGGCTTTTTTGCGCATTTGCTCCGGAAGATTTGAGCGAGACATCGTAGTTAAACATCATCGATTAGGCAGAGAAATTCGCTTATCCAGACCGCATGGAATGGTTGCAGGAGAACGCTCAACTGTTGATGAGGGTTTTGCAGGAGATGTCATTGGCGTAATAAATCCGGGTGTTTTTGCAGTTGGTGATTCCATTTCCATGAAAGGTGGCTTTAATTTTAAACCGATGCCTCAATTCCAACCGGAAAATTTTGCAAAAGTAATACCAAAAGATGTTGGCAAAAGAAAATCCTTTGATAAAGGCATCTATCAGCTTTCAAGTGAAGGGGCTATCCAGCTTTTTGCACCTCTTGACATGAGCGGAGACATGATTTTTGCAGCCGTTGGTAAACTGCAATTTGAAGTGATGCAATATCGACTTGCCCATGAATATGGCGTAGAAACACTTTTAACTCCAATGCCTTATGAGTGCAGTGCCTGGTTAAAAGGTGATGTTAAAACTTTCCAAAAACCTAGCAATTCCATGATTGTTTTAGATCGGGATGAACGAACCGTTGTTCTTTTTAGAGAAGTTTGGGAAAAACAATACGCAATGAAACAAAATCCAAACCATCAGCTTTTGGATATTTCCTCCGATGCCACTTGAAAACGAATTAATCCAACTTAAAAAATGGTTTTTGAATACAAAACGGGATTTACCTTGGCGTCAAACAAATGATCCTTATGCAATTTGGATTTCCGAAATCATGCTTCAACAGACTCAAGTGTCTGTTGTCATTCCCTATTTTGAAAAATGGATGGAGGCTTTTCCAACAGTTGAAAAACTAGCTCTAAGCCATATTGACAGCGTTATTAAAATTTGGGAAGGCCTTGGTTATTATTCCAGGGCAAGAAACTTACATAGCGGAGCCAAATACCTTTTAGAACATCATAACGGAATTCTCCCCCATACTGAAATAGAACTACAAAAAATTAAGGGAATTGGCCCCTACACTGTTGGGGCAATTTTGAATTTTGCTTTTCATAAAAAAAAGGCTGCTGTCGATGGAAATGTCATACGTGTTTTAACAAGACTTTATAATCTTGATCTTGACGTTTCCAAACAAAAAAATGTTAAACAGATCCACAATTTAGCAGAATCCATCCTGCCTGATTTTGAGCCATGGATTATTGCTGAAAGCTTAATTGAACTTGGAGCTACAGTTTGCACAAAAAAACCAAAATGCAAAGAGTGCCCTTTAAAATTAAATTGTAAAGCGGCTTTACATGGAACGGCAGAAAATCTTCCAATTAAATCGGTTAAAATAAAAACCGAATATTTATTTCGCCATGCATTTTTGATTTTTGCAAATAATAAACTGCTTGTCAAAAGAGGAAAACCCGGCCAAATCATGTCTGATCTTTATGAATTTCCTTTTATCGAAACTAAATCTAAAGATGAGCGTCTTCAGCTGAACCAAAACAATCTTTTTGGAATTTCACTTAAAAAAACTTCTGATTTTGAAGAAGTGAATCATTCGTTTACAAGATATCGGGTAAATTTAAGCTCCTCTCTTTTCAAAGCAAAAGAGAAACCAATTTCTGGCTACGAATGGATGAGTATCGAAGAGCTTGATCGTTTAAGCTTCTCTTCCGGCCACAAAAAACTTTTTTTGAAGGTCAAAGAACGCGTTAGCACTTCTACAGTTAAATAAAAGTAATTAAGGGATTTTAAAGGACTTAAGGGACATTTCCACCGTTTTAAAGGTATCTTAAAGGCAAATTATCTTTGTCTTTAATCAATTTATTTGATATAATTTTATAAAGTTAATTTGTCCTTTTTGTCCTTTTAGATCACTCTTACAAATTAATGAAGATATCGCTTTGGCGAACTTCCGGGATTTTGTATTCCTTGTCATTCACATTAAGAATCAATGTTTTTGACAAACCATATACGACATCGGTAAAAAGGGCATTAAAATCTCCAGTTTTTGGAATAATAATTTTATCTTTTAAAATAAAATTATCGGCAACTAGCGATGAAACATCTCTGAAATATCTCTTAGCGCCATAAAGCGCAGAAATATTAACAGATTTATTTTGGCTGGTTGTTACACTAACCCCAATTTTTTCATGCGGCTTATATGTTGTAAAAATAAGCTCCCAAGTTTTTTCCATGCATCTACTTGTAAAATAATTACTATTCACATTACTGACCAATGGAGTCCAAAGTCTTGTTTTTGAAATAGGATCAAACTTTGTATCAATTGTACCAATAGTATTTTCAACAAGCCAAAAATACATATCCGAATAAAACTCTCTTGGCAAAGTTCTGATGCGATCACGACTCACAACAAATTGAGCACACGCTTTTTTACCATATAAAAAGCTTCCATAATCATGTATGTCACCGAATGTTTTTTCCATGGTTTTTGGCCAAAAACCAGATTGTATCATGCCCTCAATTGGGGGATCTTCATGCCAAATACATTCGTTAAAATTCCAAAATCCTTTTGTCTTTGATTGTGCATAGCGTTTTTCAAAATCAGGTGAATTCAAAATGTCAACCAAGCTACCTTTATGATAGTCCTTATATTCATACTGATATACTTGAATGATGTTTTCCGGCAAATCATCGTAAAATTCAGCAATGAATTTTAACATATTTGTTTCGCCTTTTGCCTTATTAGCTGCACTAAAAGGTTCTTTTTCGGGCTTTTCCTTTTCATAAATAATATGAGAAAATTTCAAGTTACAAGCCCAACCTACATCGCCATCATATTGATGCACGATCACTAAATAGCGGGTGGATTCCGGCCAATACCTGCCCTCATTTTTTAAGGTGGCCAAATTATGTGGATTTGCATTTAAATGCAAAAAAGAAAAAAACAGAAAAAATATGGAGAAGAATGTTGTGTGCATGATTTAAGGACCTAATTGATTTACAGGATAAAGTAAATCATTCCCGATTTTTCAAAAAGAACAATCTCTACCTTTATAATCTATATCATCCCTCTAATTTATTCATCTTGAAGTAGGACAAGTATATATTTACCTATTAATTCTCAACTCGGATGAGCAATAAATCTTTTACTTCCCCATTTTGATAGTATACTTTAATAGGAGTTACATTCTGTGTTAAATTGTAGATGCCCGTTTCAACAAAAGGAGATTCAGCATTATCAGCAATTTTCCAAAATGCGCGCTGAGACTCCTGCTCTACGCCCCCAACCAACTCATACACTTCATTGGTAGTAGTATTATAATAAGTGCCTGCAATTTCCCCGGTTTTGCTGACTGCAAGCTGAACATACATGTTTGGCGAAGTAATGCTTTCAGTGCTTTTTGAAATTGTAAAGACTCCAAGAGGCATCCAATTGTAGTCTGATGTGCTATCATCCTTATTAAGAACCTCTGTTGTAACAACTGTTGGTTCTATAGTGATATTTGTATAGTTATCATATGGATTTGGCGCCCAATCATCGTTTCCATAGTAATAATAGGGTTGATTTCTTAGATTAAACCATTGATTGACATCAACAACCGTAGCACCTTTCCATAAATTTCCCCTATAATTATAGTAGGCTGGTTGATAGCGGTGGCTGTCGAAAAACTTTTTATTAAACCAATTGCCTCTATTTGGATACCGATTATAAATTTGCCCGCGCACATCTACAGCAACACGATTCCAGTTAGAATTATCTCTTGTATGAACCCCTGCGCTATAATCTTGCCTTTGAGTCGCAGTTGGCAAAATGTACGAAGGATTATTTCTAATAAACTGATTTACCTGATTTCTTGCATTCGTTCGCCCAGCTCTTCTTCGGTTTGAGCTACTTCTAGTCGGAATATTTTGGTTTACAGCGCGGCTCATTGATGGAGTTCTTTGAATATAGGGTGATGAGCGACTGTTTCGGTCTATACTTTTTGGAGCCTCTTGAGGAACAGTAACATTAACGCTTATAACTTGATTATCGCGATTTACTCTATCGCTTGGCCTTACATTTTGATCTTCTGCATGGATTGTGTTTAGAATGAATAGATTAATTAGAGCTAACAAAACAAAAATAAATAGTTTTATTCCCACGAACTACCCCTTCTTTTTAACAATTTTAATAGGCTCGATGTCAGGAAGTATTTGACCGCCAACTTCCCGTCCTGTTGATTGCCAACTATAACTATCTGAATCAATCGGCGTGTAAACATTAATGGCCGAAGCAAGACTTCCATTGGCAAGTGTTTGTACTACTTCGGCTATAAAAGATTTTTCTTTTTTAGTCCATGTAGCTTCACCAAAACCTCCATCTGAGTCAAAAAACCAGGATCTAATTTTCTGGTTAATTGGATCAAAAACAAAAATTTGAGTACCGCTAAGTTCGAGCCGGCCCTCTGTTGATAAAGAAAATGCACCATTGATATAATTTTTAGACTTATCCCAGCTATTACTGAGAAGAATTTCCACATTAGGATCTTGATCAACCCAATCGCCCATCATCCATTCAAGCTCTTTGAGATGCTCATAAGGTGTAGCTGCTAAAGAGAGCGAAGAAACCGTTAAAAGACAGGCTAATAAACCAAAAATGCGATTAACCATTTTTTTTGTTCCTTAATCTAGAGATGTTATAGCTCTTCATAGAAAAAAGGCAAAATATTAAGCAATAAAAAAATAGAGGTAAAAAAAGATAAGCTCTCTTGTTTACATTTTCAGAAAAACAAGAGAGCTAAAATGTAAGTTATTAGAACGCGTAAATAGCTTCTAACTCAAATTTTGAATAGTTGTGTCTTCCACCGATCGATTTCTTGATTTGTTTTGAAAATTCAATGATCGAATCAATAGAAAGATTATCTGTCAAAGCATAAAGCAATTCAAGTTTTAGTCCTTTATAGTTTGTGTTACCGCTGCGGCCGTTTTCAGTAAAGCTGTAGTTAAGAACATTTCCTATACCAATTCCACAAGCATCTTCATCAGGCATTGCAGTAGCTCCTACCCACTCATATTGAATAGTAAAGGCATAATCACCCTCTTTTCTAACTTCACCTGCAGTAGCACCTACATACCATGCGTTCGGCTGTCCTTTCACTATTCTTCTATTCGATCGATCACAGGGTTCACTTTGATCTACCGGAAGCGAAATGTTTACATTCGAATGGTTTCTTAAGTAAGCAGCATAGAGTTTTACTGGCTTTCCACAAACTTTTTTATCAATATGGTAGGCTGTTGTCCATTGAGAAACTAAGAAATCAAACCCTCTTGGATTTCTTCTAAAGCAGCGATTTTTTCCATTTTTTCTCCAATCGATAAAGCTATACTTTAAATCAATATGTGAATCATTAATATCTAAAAATCCAACTTCTGTAACCCATGCAAAGTGATTTACGCGCTCATCAACAACAAAACCTGCTGTATTCCAGTACCAATCCGTTTTGCAAAAACTATTTGAATACTTGAACAAAATCCCATCAAACCGGCTTAAGAATTGTACTTGCGAATCAAACACGTTATAAAGATTGCGTCTTCCAAGCTCGATATCAATTCTTTGATCATGACATTTGTAGACATTCACACCAAAATAAGCTTTTTTCAAGCAAAGACCAACGCAGTTACCGCTTCCATGATAACCATGAGGGTCACATTCACAACCATGACCATTATCATCAACTCCCGCAGAGTTATCATAACCAAGCTGCAAAACAGCCCAGGATCTATCGCAGATATAGTCAAAACGCAAGTTAGCTTCAATATCAAAGTCATTTCTTGAAATGGGAATATCACCCTTTAAAGCATTACCACCTCTTAAAGAAGCGTAACGATTGTCTTTATTGAATCCTGACTCATTTAGAAATCTGTATTCCGTACGCACATCACCACTAATTGTCAAGCCGCAATCCGAACCTTCTTTTTCAACTTCGGCTTCTCTTTTAGACTTTAAAAAATCTCTTAATGCATCCCAATCTCTTTCGTTAAGCTCTTGGTTATATCTTGAGTGCTCTTGACCGCCAAAATGTAGTTCTTGGTGATGATGACCTTCAAAATTATGGTCGCCTTCATGGTGATCGCCGTGAGCACCTTCATGTCCGCTTTCATGTCCACCTTCGTGTCCATGACTGCCGCCATGAGCATGTTGTGCTAATATTGATGCTGTCGTTGTTAAGCTTATTGCCATGAAAATAGGCAATAAAAACTTGAATAATCTCATAGATTCTCCGTTTCATGTAAAGTTTGGATTTTGGAAGTAAAATCAATAATGTATGCTGATATTGTTATAGATTTATACAGTTTAAGTCAATCAAATTCTTACCCAACATTCATCCCCAAAACCCCTCACCGATCGATTCACTTAAAACAATCAAGTCATTTAAAATGAACAACTTAAACAATATAAAAAATCATAAGTAGAGATGTTGATTAAAGATAATTAATAAAACATCTTCGATTTTTTACAGGATATGCATGATCGCTACGCGGCAGGATCGCTAAAGCGGCAGGATATTATCAACCTATAATATATCCTAGACATTGATAATATCCTGCCGCTTTAGCGCATACGCATTAAGCTAAGAAGAGTAATTATAAAGCAGGCCTTCAGCCTGCGACCATAACATCCTGATACCTAGGGCGTTGCCCTAGGCTTTCATAAACCAGGGCTTTGCCCTGAAAAACCGTCTTTTCAGGCTGAAGGCCTGAGTTGTAATAGCCTAGGGCACCGCCCTAGGAATGGCGAGGAATAACAACGCAGGCTGTAGGCCTGCTTTATAATCAATCGTAAGATTTTTTATTTTAAGCAACTTGAGGCCTTAGCTTAATGCGTATGCACCTTTGGGTTAAAAAGGTCATTCTTAGCGGTAAAGTTTTCACTTCCAAGTAGCACGAGGATTTTTCACCTATTTCCATAATTTATGGGCTTTGGTTGATATACACTAAGGTTTAAAGTTGAATTGAAACTCACGATTACATGTTGAATGGTTGTGGAACCGTTACTTCTAATCTCTATTCGCTCTTCACATGTTAAAGGATCAAATCTTAATCCTGATTTTAAAAAAATGGTTGTGATACAAATTACTGCCTCTAACACCTTTGGGAATGCATAATTTTTAAAATTTATTATTTTATAGGAATGTGAAGACCTTTTTTTTCGATTTCTTGGCATGACTACCCATTCTGAACTACCTGTCAATTCGTTACCATGCCAATCTAAAATAATATTTTGTACATTTAATAATCTAGCATCTTTACATCCGCCTAGAAGTTCCATATAATCGTTTAAACATAAACCTGAAGGGATCCAAACAATGACATGTGTTTGACCCAATTTTTTTCTCTTTGATACAGGAGATGGGCCTGTAAATAATTTCCCAATATGATCCGGCAAAGATTTGAAAGCTGGATACCCATCAGATGCTCCTAAGCAAAGATTACCAAAATAAGTGCCCCAGTCATCAGGATTAAAGGTTTTTTCCCGATAAATCTTCTCTTTCAACAAGACAGGATCACTTAACAGGTTGTTCATTCTCTTATTGACTTGTGAAAGAATTAGCCATTCCTCGAAAATCAACTGAGTAAAAATTCCATAAACGAATACTTCTTTTGGAATTACTGAATAAGCCAAACTGTTATCTTGAATAAAGGTTTGATTTTTCGAATGACAACGCTCAGTAGCTGCGTGAAAAGAATGAGTTACGAATTTTGATAGATTGTTCATTACGAAGGCCTTCCAGTTTAAATAATTAAAAAATGAATCAACCTATGCCTCTCTCCCTTGGATCATACATATTGATGCTGACACCTGAACTCGTGAAACGTACTATAATTGGATATGTTCGTACGATATCATTTCCACTTACAACTTTCACACGCTCTTCAGAAATTAAGGGATAATATTTAAATTTTGAACTTTTCATTCCTGATTTAAAAAAAGTTGTGGTCATGCAAATAATAACCTCTAAGGTTTTTGGAATCGCTAAAGTTTTGTAGTCTACGATTTTATAACAATAGGGTGACCCAAATTTACGATTTCTTGGCATGACAACCCACTCAGCTTTTTTAGTCGTTATCCCTCTATATTGATTAACTACACTGCGACCTATACTTCCCGGTTTCATATTATTTAAAGGAAAATTACACGTTAAAATATCTTTATATTTATCTATACTAATACCGGAAGGTATCCAAACAATCACATGTGTTTGGCCCAATTTTTTTCGCTTTGATACAGGAGATGGCCCTTTAAATAACTTACCGATACCATCTGGCAAAGATTGATAAGCTATGTTCCCATCAGATGCGCCTAAGCAAAAATTACCAAAATAACTACCCCAGTCTTCAGGATTAAAAGTCTTTTCACAATAAATCTTTTCTTTCAATAAAACAGGATCGCTTAGTAGGTTATTCATTCTCTTATTGACTTGTGAAAGTATTAACCACTCTTCAAATATCAAACGAGAAAAAATCCCATAAATGAAGACGTCTTTTGGAATTGCTCCATAACTCAAACTGTTATCTTTAACAATGCTTTGATTTCTAGAAGAACGAAAATCAGCAATTGCGTGGTAGGTATTAGAGACAAATCTAGATATATAGTTCATTTTAGACCTCTTATTTAAATTAAGTATATTACACGGGCTATCATTTATGTAAATAGAGTTCGCTTGTCTAAAAAAATGATGTAATGATTTTAAAAAATATATTTTACACTTCTTGCTTGTAAAAATTTTCTTTAAATGGTTTTATCCAGGCATTAACGTTTTAGTAAATTTAGGAGGTTTTATGGAAATTATTGGAACAATCATTATTGGATTTATTGTTGGGCTTTTTGCAAGAGCAATCGTTCCCGGTAAAAGCATTCAAGGTTTTATCATGACAACTTTGCTCGGTATTGCAGGTGCTTTAGTGGGGAAATTTATTGGAGATGGCTTAGGTATGTATCCTGAAGGACAAGGAGCCGGTTTTTTTATGTCCTTAGTCGGCGCTATGGTCATTCTATTTTTCTATCAACTTTTCGTGAATAGAAATCCATCAAGTAGATTGTAAAACTTATAATAGTGCTGGCTTATAATGAGATAAACCAGCACTATTGATCTCACATTTTAAAGAGATCAATATGGAACCAACAGTTGCTGATATGCAAAAAACTATCGACCAGCTTCAAGAAGCAAATAAAGAATTAACTCTTTTTAAACAAGAGCATGGATCACAAAAACAAAGTTTTATGCGAATGAGCAGTCGTCTAAAAAAACTTTGCAAAAAACTTACCCCATCCTCTGAAATAATTGTTGAAATGCAACAGTTAGCAGCAGAAATCAAAGATTTGAGCAGAGACGCTACTAAATAATTTATTCCCTGCAAATTTCTATTTTTGACAATTCAAACAAAAAAAACTAACTCTTTTTCTACTGCCTGTCTTTTTTTTGCAAATTTTTTCCTGGCAGATCGGACAAAGGCTTTTTCGGTAAATTTGATAATGTTTTTTTAAAACAAATTCCTTTCGCCATTCATAAAATTGGTATGAAAAGTCTCTTGCCGTTTTTACTATTTTTTTTAGAAGAGAATCATTCATATCAGTAATTAAAGTAGTAGGCTTTCGTTTAACAATAAATAAGACTTCATTTTTTATAATATTGCCAACGCCTGCAAAAATTGTTTGGTCAAGTAGAACATCAGCTATTTCCTCTTGTGGCTTGCTTTTAAGTTGCTTCAAAGCTTTTTTAGGATCGAAAACGGGTGACAACACATCGATTGTAAAATCATATTGATCTTTTGCTTTTGCCGATTCAATAAAGGCAAGCGAGCAACTATATAAAATCAGTTCTCCGATTTCAAAAACTAATTTCAGCCTCGGATTTACTTTTTTTTTGGGGTAATCGCCCGTTACTTTTTGACCCTTAATAGTAGCCTCAAAACTTCCAAATAAAAGAAAATGGACGCGCATAGCAAAATCATCGAATTGGAAAACAAGATGTTTGCCCCATGAAAAAATATTTAGAAGCTTCTTACCCTCTAATCTTTCTTTTCCAATTTGGGTATTTCCTTCTACTAAAAAAATCGTTTTTCCTTTTAAAGGTTTTAACCATTCTACTGCTAAATAAATTGAAGGTCCTTCCATTTTATGATCCTAAAATTTTACTAATCTTTATTATTTAGCTGTAAAACAGTATTGATTTATTAGCAAGTGAAGACAACACTCTATTTTATTGTTTATATTGACAAAAGAATAATTTAAATGTAATGGTTCGGTTAAGGTATTGTTCTCAACTGGAGGGTGTTATGTCTAAAAAATCAAATAGCCAAAAAAGTGCTGAAGATTCTTACTTAACGGCGGAACGGAAATTAGCTGTTGCTAACATTAATTCCGAAATGACTGAAGCTTTAACTATGGGAATTAAAAAGGGTTGGGATTTTAAAGAACTCTTTAATAGATGTACAAAAAATCATAAAAAAAATTCCTTTAAAGCAGATGGAATGCATAAGTTAATTTTTGAGAAATTGTGTGAAGATTTTCATGCTGAGATCAAAACAGAAGAATCAAATTTTTTAGCTCTAGCTCTTGGGATGATTGCTGATCAAACAGGAGATGAGGAAAACGCTAAAACATTTATGGATGCTTTTGTTTTACCTGCACATAAATCACTTATCGAAAAGCTTGAGAAAGAATACCCTGAAGCCCTAAAAGATGCTACAATCTGGGAATAAACAGAGCATTCAGATCAATTGCTTTGTAGCTAAGTCTACAAAGCAATTGAAAATCTCTAGCCGAATTTTTTGCAGATATCGAAATTATGAGCGAACGCATCTGAGTGACCGCTTTCTCTTTGCGCCTTAAAATGTTCGTTAAAGCTAGAATAAGTTGAAAGGTAAGCATCATGTGGAAAAATTCCCATCTGTATTCCTTTTTCAGAAATCTTAGATGCACTTAATGAATTTACATATTCAAGGTATTCCATAGACCTTATATAATCACTTTTATTAGTGCCACCTGTTGCTGCCAACCGATTCAAATGATTGATTTTGGCATTTACCGATGCGTTGTGAAGTTCAAATAATATGGAACCAATGATTGATCCATCACTTTGATTAAAAGATGTATCAATGACAATCAGTCTTCTATCAGGATCCCAAAAAGCTCCAAATTGGCGAGAAAGCTTTGTTCTTTCAGCAACTATTTGAATAGGGCCTTCGTTTTGGATGCCTTCAACTAATTTTTTAGCTTCAGGAATTTCAAGAATTGCATTAAGATGTTTTTGAAGTTGTGGTGAGCATTTAGGAAGTACAGTTGATGAATAATAACTGCTATGATGGTTTTCTGCGGTCAATGGTAGGGTTACAAGTATTAACGAAAGACAAATATTAAAAAATTTATTGGACATAAGATTCCTCTATTTTAAATCAAGCCATAAAAGCTTGAAGTAGAGGATTATAAGCCAATAAAGAAATGGATGCAAGATTATTAAACTTCAAAGAATTTCTGTATACACACGAGATCAAAAAGAAGCGTATGCCGATGCTACTTGAAAGTGAAATCATAAAACCTGTTTATTATAACTTATACAATTTTTTACAGGATATGCATGACGCTAAAGCGGCAGGATATTATCAACCTCTAATATATCCTAGAGGTTGATAATATCCTGCCGCTTTAGCGCATGCGCATTAAGCTAAGGAGTAAGTTGCTTAAACAAAGTATTTTAGGATAATTATAAAGCAGGCCTACAGCCTGCATTTTATACAATATCATTCCTAGGGCGATGCCCT
>JBBSJT010000045.1:0-18000 GCA_038257035.1 Chlamydiia bacterium | reverse complement strand
TGGTTCTTTATCATCAACTTAATATAACAAATATTATAACAAATGCAAACAGCAAATTCAAATAAGAGTTCAAGAAATTCAATGGGGTCAGGCTTTACAATATGACAGTTACGTTCAAGTTTTATACCTTCAAGAACAGAAACTGTCATATTTTCAATCCAGACCCCACAGACCCTTTTTAAGCCAAACAAAACGAAAAAACCATGAGAGATTGGGGTCTGGATTGACAGAATGACAGTTTCTCTGAAATGACTGTATTGATACTTGACGAAACTGTAATTCTGTAAAGCCTGACCCCAAAATAATTATTAAAAAAATTTATATTGTCTATATAGATGTAAAAGATTAATTTGAAATTTCTATTTTACTTGCGAGGGAAAATTTGAAATTTCTAATTTTTAGATGCCTTTCACTTCTGCTGGTCTTAAATATTACTGCTTGTTCAAAAAAAGAAACTGCCCCCCAGCAATCCTTTGCTGTGGGTGTGGAAACTGTAACGATTGAGCCCCGCACAATTCCTGCCATCTATTCGTTTGTTGGTTTTACCCAAAGCTCTCACCAAGTTGAGATTAGGGCAAGAGTTGAAGGGTACCTTGAAGATGTGGCCTACAAGGAAGGAGCTCTTGTTAATGCAGGTGATGTATTGTACTTATTGGATAAAAAGCCTTTTGAAGCGGCTGTTGAAATTGCAAAAGGCGCTTTATCAAGAGAGCAGGCCATTTTGTGGAATGCCAAGAAAACAAAAGAGCGCTTAGAACCTCTCTTTAAAGAAAATGCAGCAAGTCGAAAAGATTTAGATAGTGCCATATCCGAAGAATTAACAGCACAGGCGCAAGTCCAATCGGCAAAAGCCAAACTACAGCAGGCAGAACTTGATTTAAGCTACACCACAATTAGATCCCCAATTTCAGGGCTAGCAGCAGACACCAATTATAAGGAAGGCGCCTTAATAACGCCCGGAGCTCAAGGCCTTTTAACAACAGTTTCTGTTCTTGATCCGATTTATGTTTATTTTAGCGTCTCTGAAAACGAACGATTAAAGTTTAACACTGAAGAGGCAAAGAAAGAAATCATTTTTCCAAGTAATGGAGAATTTGAAATTGAGCTAATGCTTGCCGATGGCACCACATTTCCCCATCGCGGTAAAGTAAACTTTTCCTCCCCAACCATTGATCAAAAAACAGGTACCATGAGTATTAGGGCAGCCCTTCCAAATCCCGGCAACATTTTAGTGCCCGGCCAATTTGTTCGTATCAATGTACTTGGCATTAGTCGTCCAGATGCAATTCTCATTCCACAAAAGGCTGTTCTTGAAGGTAAAAATGGAATGTTTGTTTATGTTGTGATCGACGGAAAAGCTCAAATTCGCAATGTAGAGGCCGGTGATTGGTATCAGAATGATTGGATTATGCGTTCAGGGCTTCAAAAAGGTGATGTTGTCATTGTTGATGGTGTCAATAAAGTCAAACCAAATACACCCGTTAACACGAAAGGTTTAGCACAATGATTGCTAAATTCTTTATCGACAGGCCAGTTTTTGCAAGCGTCATTTCGATCATCATTACTTTGGTCGGCCTGATCAGCTTATTAAATTTACCAATAGAGCAATTTCCAAGCATCACCCCTCCGCAAATACTGATTTCAACAGCCTACCCAGGTGCAAGTGCTGAAACGATTGCAGAAACAATCGCAGCACCTTTAGAGCAGCAAATAAATGGCGTTGAAAACATGATTTACATGTATTCACAAAGTGCATCATCCGGCATTTTGACATTAAACGTTTTCTTTGAGATTGGAACAGACATTGATAAAGCACAAATCGATGTTCAAAATAGAATTAATCTTGTGATGGCAGAGCTTCCTCTTGAAGTGCAAAGACAAGGTTTACAGGTCAAAAAACAATCCCCTACCTTCTTGTTAATTATTGCTATTCAATCAGAAACAGACCGTTACAATGAAATTTTTACAAGCAACTATGCAAGTATTAATATCGTTGATGAGCTTAAACGAATTAAAGGCGTTAGCGATGTCAATGTGATTGGGGAAAAAGAATATTCCATGCGCATCTGGCTAAAACCCGATCGCATGGCACAACTTGGAATAACAACAGAAGACATTGCAAAAGCCATCAGACAGCAAAATTCTCAATATGCTGTGGGTCAGATTGGACAAGAGCCCAATCAATCCCCTGTTGAACTCACTTTACCAGTCACTGCTCAAGGAAGGCTTATTAGTCCTCAAGACTTTGATCAGATTATTTTAAAGGCTAATCCTGATGGATCTACAGTTTTATTAAAAGATGTTGGAAGAGCAGAACTTGGTGCCCAAAGTTATGATGTGATAGGAGAGCTGAATGGCAGGGCGACAACTTTAATTGCAGTTTATCAACAGTATGGTGCCAATGCCTTGGATGTTGCGGATCAGATACAAAATACGATGATTCAATTAGAAAAAAGGTTTCCTGCAGGCCTTGAATATTCCATCCCCTATAATATCACTAAATTTGTGAATGCTTCCATTCATGAAGTCAGGAATACAATCATCGAAGCGACTCTTCTTGTTATTCTCGTAGTTTTTGTCTTCTTGCAAAGTCTTAGATCAACCATTATTCCGGTGATTGCTCTTGTCGTATCGATCATTGGAACTTTTGCAGGAATGTACTTACTTGGAATGTCTGTCAACACGCTCACTCTTTTTGGACTTGTACTTGCCATTGGTATTGTTGTTGATGATGCGATCGTTGTCATAGAAAACGTGGAACGCAATATCAGAGAACATGGATTATCACCAGTCGATGCTGCAAAAAAAGCGATGGAAGAGGTAACGGGCCCAATAATTGCCATTGTCTTTGTTCTTTTAGCTGTGTTTTTGCCGGTTACCATTCTTGGAGGAATTGCAGGTCAACTTTATAAACAATTTGCCATCACAATCGTTATTTCGGTTATTATTTCAGGTATTGTTGCTTTGACTTTAAGTCCGGCGCTTGCGACATTTTTGATTAAAAAAAACTACAACCCTTCACGATTTGCACTTTGGTTTAATCGTGGACTTGATAATGTCACATCCTATTATATTAAACTTGTAAGGTGGCTGCTTGCAAGGACAGCAATTGCTCTGTCTTTGTTTGCGCTTCTTCTTGGACTTATCGCCTTGTTAAATTACACCATTCCAACAAGTTTTGTGCCCGTAGAAGATCAAGGCTATGTGATGGCTGTTGCCATTTTGCCGGATAGCGCAAGCCTGTCGCGAACTGCAAAAGTTACAAATCAGATCGAAGAGATTGTAAAACAAAACCCTGCGGTTCAGGATTTGGTTTCTATTACCGGCTACAGTTTGCTTGAAGGTATTAATAAAACTAATGCGGGAAGTTACTTTATTATTTTAAAAGATTGGTCTGAGCGTACAAAAACCGCTTTACAAGCTGACAATGTTTTAAAAAATTTAGGCGCAAAATTTATGCAATTACCCAATGCTCTTGTACTTCCATTTATGCCTCCTTCGATTCAGGGCTTAGGCACGGTTGGAGGTTTTGAATTCTGGATTGAGAATCGAGGTACCGGCAATATATCCACTTTGCAAAATATCACCGAACAATTCATTGCAAAAGCTTCTACAAGACCCGAACTTATTAATCTCAACACAACAATCGATACAAACGCAAAACAGCTCTATATTGATCTTGATCGTGTTAAGGCCGTTTCATTAAATGTACCAATCGATGATGTTTATCAGTCACTTCAAGTACTTTTAGGCTCACTTTATGTAAATAGTTTCAATAAATTCGGAAAAGTATATAGGGTGATGCTGCAAGCTGAACCTGAATATAGAAGTCGACCCGAAGACATCGGAGAGATTTACGTACGTTCAGATACAGGGGTGATGATTCCTTTAAAGTCCCTTGTGGCTATACGTATGGTCAAGGGACCCATCTTGGTGAGTCGCTTTAATGGGTTTCCTGCCGCAAGAGTTACCGGGAATGCAAACACGGGTTATAGCTCCGGAGAAGCTATGGAAGCGTTAAAAGAAGTTGCGAGTGAAGTTTTGCCTGAAGGCATGAGTTTTTCATTTAGTGGAGAGAGTTATCAGGAAAGCAAAACAGGAGGCTCTTCCAATAAAGTTTTACTACTTGGTCTAATCATGGTCTTTTTGATTTTAGCTGCACTTTACGAAAATTGGGCAACACCGTTATCTATTATAATGGCTGTCCCATTTGGAATTTTTGGAGCCTTTGCTGCCATCTATGTTGCCAATTTAAGCAATGATATCTATTTTCAAATCGGACTTGTCACTTTAATTGCCCTTTCTGCGAAAAATGCCATATTAATCGTGGAATTTGCATCAGAAAAGCACGCCCAAGGATTATCGTATGCCGATGCAGCAGTTGAGGCGGCAACATTGCGCTTCCGTGCCATTCTCATGACTTCTTTAACTTTTATTTTTGGTGTGATCCCTCTTGTTTTAAGCTCTGGTGCTGGTTCTGCAAGCCGTATTTCTGTTGGAACGGGAGTTTTAGGCGGGATGATTTCGGCTACCTTTCTTGCCATCTTCTTTGTGCCACTTTTTTATAAAATCATTGGTGAACTCTTCACTAAAAAAGAGGCTTCTAAAAATGAATAGTTTTTTTTTAACACCGAGATCACAAAGACAGCGAAGAGAAATAAGAGAAACTTATTTTCCTCTCTCTCTTTTCTCTGTGTCCTCTGTGTTAAAGAAAAAAGTTATAATAAACAAACTTCTGTTTCTCTCACTTTCTCTCCTCTCATCATGTAATTTGGCGCCGAAATATTGCCCGCCAAGGATTGATATACCCGATAATTATCGAGTCGAGTTACAAAATGCGACGCCACAAGAATTTGTTTGTAAGACAGCAAACATCAAATGGTGGGAGCAGTTCCACGATGAGGTGCTAGATGATTTAATCATCACGGCTTTGGGTAACAATTATGACATAAAAATTGCCATCGCAAGAGTTGCCCAATACCGAGCAATCCTAGGAGTTGTTTCAAGCAACCTTTTCCCGCAAGTTGGAGGAGAGCTTAACAAAACGCGGCAACAATTATCGCTTGCAACAGTTCCTCCCCTTCTTCCCGAATATAGGCGCTTTAATGTTTACTCTGCGACTATTAGCGCAGCATATGAGCTTGACATCTGGGGTAAAATTAAAAATAGATCCGATGCGGCTTATTATGATTATCTTGCCCAAATTGAAGTAAAAAGAACGGTAATACTAACATTGGTATCTGCTATTGCCGATTCGTACGTGAATTTAAGAAAGTTGGACAAACAATTAGAGATCTCTAAAAACACCTTAAAAACAAGGCTTGAATCAGAACGTATTGCAAAATTGAGGTTTGAGAGTGGATTTACTTCGGAGCTTGAATATAAACAAGCCCAATCTGAAACAGAAACGGCAATTATTGCCATCAAACGTCTTGAAATAACAATTCCTGTTCAAGAAAATCTGATCAGTGTTTTAGTTGGAATGGCACCAACCTCTATTCCGAGAGGTAAAATCTTGAATGCGCTAGTCATGCCTCCAAATATTCCTGTTGGCCTGCCCTCTGATCTTCTTTGGCAAAGACCTGATATTCAACGAGCTGAAGATGCCATTATCGCAGCAAATTACAGGATCGGAGAGGCAAGGGCAGAGTTTTTTCCAGATATCACTCTAACTGGAATGTATGGAAATCAAAGTTCACATCTGTGTAATTTATTTACCGGAAATGCAGTTACATGGGCAACTTCTGCAAATTTATTTCAGCCCATTTTTACAGGCGGAAGACTTATTTCACAGTTTGAGCTTGCAAAATCAGTTAAATCTGAGACGGTATATATCTATTGCCAAACTATATTAAATGCATTAAAAGAAGTTAATGATGCTCTTATATCTCATAAAATGAATTTAGAACTTGTTATTGAGCAAACAAAACAAGTGAAAATTTTTGAGCGATACAGGCAGCTTGCCACTCTTCAATATAGTAATGGTCAAAGCGATTATTTGAATGTGTTGGATGCGGAAAGAAGATTATTTGAATCTCAACTATTGCTTGCAGATACGGAAGCTAACAGCTTTTCCTCTTTGATAAACCTATACAAAGCCCTTGGCGGAGGATGGGTAATAGAGGCGGAACATATTAACGAGATGTTATTAAAATGTACGATGTAGATCTTAAAAACTTTTCTGCTGTTGAAATTGTCGAATTAATCGAACAATCTAATGATGATGATCGTCAAATAATTTATAAATCTTTACCCCCCGATACTGCCACCACTGTTTTTGAATTCCTTCCCTTTCACTTTCAAAAAAAGTTCCTTGACGCTTTGCCTGTTGAAGATGCAGCCAAGCTATTAAATAATTTATCTCCGGATGATCGAACTTCATTTTTAGAAGAGCTGCCAAGTAAAATTTTAAAAGAACTTTTACAATTACTATCACCCTCAGAACGGGTTGTTACACTACAACTTTTAGGCTACCCGGAAAACAGTGTTGGCCGTCTAATGACCACCGATTACATCAGTATAAAACTTAATTGGACCGTTTCTGATGTATTGGAACATGTCAGAAAATTTGGTCATTACAGCGAAACTATCTCGGTTCTTTATGTGATTGATAATCAAGGAGTTTTGATAGACGACATTCTTCTAAAAGATTTTCTTTTTGCACAGCCGGAAGCCAAGGTCTCAACGCTTTCTGATTATAAGGTCATCTCGGTGTATGCTACCGATGATCAGGAAGTCGCAAGTAACGCATTCCAAAACTATAATCGTAATGCTCTTCCCGTTATCGATGATAAAGGGGTTCTTTTAGGAATTGTAACAATCGATGATATTTTAATGGTAGTCGAAGAAGAATTTACTGAAGACATACAAAAAATCGGGGGTAGTGAAGCCTTGGATGCTCCATATATGGCAACCCCATTTTTTGAATTGATGCAAAAACGCGTGGGTTGGCTGGCTGTTCTTTTTCTTGGTCAAACCTTAACTGCATCAGCTATGGCTTTTTATCAGGTTGAAATTGAAAAAGCGGTTGTATTAACCCTATTTTTGCCTCTCGTTATTTCAAGCGGTGGAAATTCAGGTTCACAAGCCTCATCCCTTATTATTAGAGCTTTGGCTTTAGGAGAGGTGACAATTAAAGATTGGTGGAAGATTATGCAAAGAGAAATCTATGCAGGAATCTTTTTGGGTTTAGTCCTTGGGTTCATCGGCTTTTTGCGCATTGCGGTGTGGGGACATTTTTCAGACATATATGGTCTTGAATCAACTCTTATTGCCACTTCCGTTGGTGTCACCTTAGTCGGAATTGTGCTTTGGGGAACAATTACCGGTTCTATGCTGCCGATCATTTTAAAGGCTTTGGGATTAGATCCTGCGACCTCATCTGCGCCCTTTGTTGCAACGCTTGTTGATGTGACGGGTGTGATCATTTACTTTACTATTTCCTACTTCATCCTACAGGGTACTCTACTCTGATATTTGCACCTTTTCCTCGATAGTCACGGAGAAAAAGCAAAGAAAGGCAAGATAAGATATTTAAGAATACTCTTTGAATTGTACCAATAATATTTTTTTACCAATGAGTCAGTGAGAAAGACATGAGATCAGTGAGGGGCTATGAATTCCAACCCCTCATTGATCTCATGTCTTTCTCACTGACTCACTGGTAAAAAATCAAAAATGCTATATTAGATACTGTGTGTTATTTTGGGGTGCTGGTTGATGATGGGACAGTTGTTTGTGTTTGAGGTGTAGTAGTTTGTATCGCAGGTTGCGTGTAATAATAATTGACAGGTTTTTGAGGTGTTGCAGTTGTGGAACCCGGAACGACTACAGTTTGAGGGGTCTGATAATAGAGGGATGGTTCATTAACGTTGTAGTCGGCATCTTTCCAATAGCCACGATGTTCACCGTGATAGTTATGATGATGATTATGATGTTCACTTTGGTGTTCGCCATGAAGATGTCCGTGATGACCATGATTATGACCATGATGTTCATGATGACTACCATGATGACCGCCGCCATGATGGCCACCTTTGGTTATTTCTTCGGCACTTAAAGAATTAAGGCCAAAAGATAATATGAAAGCACAAGATGCCATACGAGCAAAATAATTATTTAATTGGCGCATAATCCTCCATTAATAGTCTTAAACTTCCATATACAACAATTTAACATTACAATAAATGAAATTTTTATATAACTAACAATTAAAGACTTAACCTATATTCTCTAAATCGTTTGATCCCGACTTTAGTTTTTGAAGAAAAGTGCAAAGTTCTGCCCCAAGAGCTCTCACATCTTTATCAATTTTTGGATCATTGATTTTTCCTGCTTCATCAAAAACCTTGTCTGCATTTGGAATGCATTTTTGATTTGGTAAAACAATGCTATTAATATTTCCAAATATGGATCTTACGTGTACAAGCCCTCTTATCCCACCTAAATTACCTGGAGATGCACTCATAAGGAGGACGACTTTACTTAAAAAACAGCAAAGATAAGCTTTTTCACCAGGTGCCGGGCGTGAAACCCAATCTATAACGTTTTTTAAGACACCTGTGATGGAGCTGTTATATTCAGGACATGCAATAAGGAAGCCATCATTTTCTAAAAATAATTTTTTAAGTTTCATCGCATTTTCAGGGATACCTGACGCATCTTCCAGATCCTGATCATAAATGGGCAATGAAAAGTCTTTTAAATCGATATAGGTGACAATGGCTCCTGCATCTTCCGCCCCTTTTGCTGCGAACCTTACCATCTTCTTGTTCAGCGAATCTTTTCGTAAAGCTCCTGCAAAAGCAAGAATTTTTGGTTTATTGGTCATTTTTTGCTCCTGTTTAAGCACCTTTTAACCAAATTCCATATAATTATCAACCCTCTTTTTTTCCATTTTTTCACCGCGAAGACCGCGAAGAAAGACGCGAAGAAACGCGAAGAAGCGCGCTAAAGCGCGATAAGAAAAAAAGCCTCAATTTTCGCACGACAGTGCGCTTCTTCGCGTTTCTTCGCGTCTTTGTTCGCGGTCTTCGCGGTCAAAAAAATGCAAACTTAAACGGTGGAAATTATTATTGATGCGGTTCGGGTGGAAACGGTAAATTCTCATACCTCTCTGTAGTTCTCTTCTGTGGTCTCGGTGTTAAGAACAAAGTTACTTTTGAACGTTAGTCTTTGGGTTGGTCTTTGGAGAGATGGAACTTATGATAGAAGCGATGGAGTATGGGGGCTAAAATGATGGTCATAAAAAAAATAAAAACAATACCGCTAAAAAGGGCATATGTCCCTGCAAAAATCTTGCCGCCACTCGTTTTTAGTTCTTGTACCGGACCCATTCCTGATAAAATCATGGCTGCATTTTCATAGGAATCAATCCAAGACATTTTTTCATAGTAATGATAACCGAACATACCCATCCAAAGACAGAGTAACAGTATGAGGGTCCCCAGAATGAAATTTAGAAGAAATCGACGTGCAAAAACCCTTGTCGGTGCCAGTTTCTTATTTTTTGACTCATACATACTTTATCTCAACTTCATTTTAAGATCGCTTGCTTTATTTATCCTATATCCTTATAGAAATAATACTTAACACTTTTTTATTAAAGGAGAAAAAATGTCGCTTTTTTATAAGCTTAATCCCTTGTTCTCATTTTTTACTGTCGTCAGCTTTTGTAATCTTGCTGCCGTCAACCCTAACCAAACTGAAACCACAAGCCCTATTTATCCGGGAAGTGAATTGCCTTTTTCCATCGATATTGAAGAGGCAGATTTTTCTTTGCCAAATGGCATACATTCCGGAGTTACTGCCATTCATGATGGCAAGTGGCTTTTATTAGCAGGTCGTACAAATGGCCTTCATGGTTTTGATGCAACCGATAATTTTCCTCCATCACAACAAAATACAACAGTTTATGTAGTGGATCCCAAAAAGAAAAAGGTTTACACAAGATCTTTAAAAGATGCTGGTTCCGGCCTTAGCCAAAAGCAAATCGATTCATTATCTGTTGTAAGTCCTCAATCATACCAAGATGGTAAAACGCTTTACATGACAGGCGGTTATGGGATTAATACAGCAAACGGAACGTTTTCCACAAAAAATGCCCTCACAGCAATAGACATTCCAGGACTCATGGACTGGGTGATGGAGCCTAAACATTCTAAAAAAGCAAAATATTACATCCGTCAAATTTTTGACCCGATCTTCCAAGTAACAGGAGGATACATGACAAAAAATAGCGATGGATTAACACTTCTTATTTTTGGACAAAATTTTGAAGGCCCTTATACCGATTCAAGCAATGGAGTTTATCTTGAACAAATCCACAGATTTATCATTGATGGAGACACTAAAAAGCTGACTATTAAAAAGAAAGAAACTCTACCTGAAACTAGAAATCCGAATTATCGCCGACGTGACCTAAACGTCGTTCCTATTGTACTTAAAGAAGATTGGGACGCTTGTCAATCTTTTCTTGCCTTATCGGGGGTGTTTACCGAGGCTGGGGGTATCTGGACTGTACCTGTTTTTATCACGAAAAATGGAAAGGCATACATGCCAAATCCATCAGATCCCGATACATTCAAACAAGGTATGAACAATTATGCATCACCTACTATTTGTCTCTTTTCAAATGAAAACCGCAAATCTTATACGATTTTATTAGGTGGTCTTAGCTATGGCTTCTTTCAAGATGGAACTTTTCAGAAAGATGAAGATATCCCTTTTATTAACCAAGTTACAACCATCAGAATCGATAAACATAAAAAATTTAAGCAATATTTAATGGATGCCGAATACCCTGTTATTTTATCTACAGGATCAAATCCTGGTAACCAGCTTCTTTTTGGTGCAGGAGCTAAATTTATGCCGGTTAAATTGCCGGACTATAAAAACGGTGTAATCAAACTGGATCTTTTAAAATGTAAAAGAGAACTCATCGGATACATTGTGGGAGGTATTGCAAGTACTTTGACATTTACCAATACAAGATCTGATTCTATGGCCTCAAGTTACATTTTTAAGGTGTATTTAACAAAAAACAGTAAAAAATAACTTGATAAATTGATAATGAATTTATAGTATCAAAAATTGGCTCTAAAAAAATAATTACGGAGAAAACATGCTTTTAAAAAATAAAATAATCAGCCTCTATTTAGTTCTTGAGTTAATTTTATGTTTATCGCCTTGCTACTCAACTTCATTCACAAAACAAGGATTACCGCTTTATTATTGGCAACAACCTCGCATGGTAAATTTTGGTGATTATCTTTCATTAAAACTTGTCGAGAGGATCGTTGGAGAAGAGGTTCGCGTTTATAAAAAAAAGATGTTTGGTTATGAAAAAAAATTACTGGCAATAGGCTCCATTCTTATTTTTTCAAACCAAAATGATGTTGTATGGGGAACTGGGACAAACGGAAAACGCATGGATAAAAAAGATTATAACTTTACAGAACTAGATGTTCGAGCCATAAGAGGGCCTCTTTCAAGACAATTTTTGATGGAAACCTTCGGGATTAACTGTCCGGAAATTTACGGTGATCCAGCCCTGCTTGTTCCTTATTTTTTTCCTGAATTTAAAAAGAAAAAATATCCTGAACATGATTTCATCGTGATCCCACATTACAGCGAAGAAAAATTATTTCCAAAAAATGAGTTCATGAAAATTGTCTACCCAACAGATGAGCTATTTACAATTATTGAACAAATCACAAATAGCGCTTTTGTTATTTCAAGCTCTTTGCATGGCATTATTTTGGCAGAAGCTTTCGGGATTCCTGCAAGGTATTTGCGAGTGACAGATAATGAACCAATGTTAAAATATATCGACTACTATCTTGGAACAAACCGTCCTGATTTTAAATTCGCAACATCCGTTGAAGAAGCTTTGCAAATGGGCGGCGAACCGCCTTTTGATTGCGATCTTGAGAAGCTTTACAATGCCTTCCCTTTTGAATATTGGCCAGATAGTGAATTTAAAAAAATAAATTTTGCTAAATAAAGGTTTTAGGTACAGCTTTGAAATACTTAATTTTATTATTTTTGTCATTTTTTAATTTTTTATTTTCAACAGTTATTGATTTGGAAGAAAATCCCGATCCATTTATTTTAGATACAAAGCAAATTCATATTCCAAAATATCCTGATGCTTTCAATCCATCAATTGTGCGCTATCAGGATTCTATTTTGCTTGTATTTAGAATACGCGATCCCCTTTCTAAAACGACAAATCAAATAGGTTTAATTGAACTTGATAATAAGTTTAAGCCAATCTCAAAACCCTACGTTGTCGAAATAAGAAATCAAATATCTGGCCAATCTATGGCGCAAGATCCAAGAATTATTACTATCGGCGATGAGCTATTCATGGTTTATAATGATATGTTGGGTTCAGCAAGAAAAGGCTTTAGACGCATGTTGATTGGAAAAATGGAATTTGATGGAAAAAGATTTTACATTGAAAATCCTGAAGTTCTTAACAATTTTGATCAGGAAAATAAAAGTCGTCATGAAAAAAATTGGACACCTTTTGTTTATGAAGATCAATTAATGTTAATCTATTCCCTTCAACCACACACAATTTTAAAACCTATTGCATTTGAAAATCGATGTGAAACTCAAGGTTCAACTGTAAATAAAGCTCCATGGAAATATGGAGAACTAAGGGGTGGCTCACAAGCATTTCTTGTCGGGGATGAATATCTCTCTTTTTTTCATTCAGCAAAAGAGATGAAAACAGTGCAATCCGATGGAAAGAGAATTCCCCACTACTTCATGGGGGCATACACTTTTGAAAAAGATGCTCCCCATGCAATTAAATCGATCAGTAAAAAACCGATCATCGGAAAAAATTTCTATAATGGTCCATCACATAAAACGTGGAAACCTCTAAGGGTTGTTTTTCCTGGTGGGTTTATTTTTGATGATCAACACATCTTTGTAGCCTATGGAAGACAGGATCATGAGATTTGGATTGTAACTATGGATAGAGCGGCTCTTTTAAAGAGTTTGGACAGATTATAAAGGGGCTTTAAATGCAATTCAGAATATTATTCTTGCTACTTACGATATTTGATGTGGCTGTTGCTCATGAAAATAATTTTTTAAATACTTTATTTTGGTCAAACAAGCCTCAAGAAGAAATTGAATTGGAGGATAATTGCCAAACATACATTATGGACACCAAACGGATTCTATTAGATGAATATAAACATGCTTTTAATCCGGGAATTGTCCGCTTCAAAGATATGTTGATATTAAGTTTTCGCATCATTCCAAGCCCACTTTTAACTTTTAACTCTCAAATCGGGTTTGTTTTGCTTGATGAAGATTTTAACCCAATAACCAAACCGCAAATCATTGATACCCAAGACCCTTTGTCAATTGTCCCTTCCAGAGCTGAAGACGGACGGTTAATAGTGATCGGCGAAAAACTTTTCCTCGTTTATAGTGATAACAAAGAGGACTACATCAGTAAAGGAGGATTTCGCGTTTATACCTCAGAAATAGATTATAGAAACGATCAATTTGTCGTTGTACACACGGATTGCTTAAAACAATTTGAAGGGGCAAACCCCTATTTGAGAGAAAAAAATTGGGTTCCTTTTGATTATCATGGCAACATGATGCTCGCATACAGCTTGATTCCTCATACGATTTTTCAGCATCTACCCAAAACTAACAAATGTGAAACTATTGCAAGTACTGAGCCAAAGTTAAATTGGGAATTTGGAGAACTTAGAGGAGGAACTCCTGCAGTTCTTGATGGTGATCAGTACATTTCATTTTTTCATTCATCTATTGATCTTTTAAGTGTTTACTCAAATAAAAAATGTATCCCTCATTATTTTATGGGTGCCTACACCTTTTCGTCAACCCCCCCTTTTAAAATCAATAAAATAAGTCCTCGGCCCATCGTTGGAAAAGGCTTTTACAAGGGTGTTTACTACAAACATTATTGGAAATCTGTCAGGTGTGTTTTTCCTTGCGGAATCCTTATTGAAGAGCCATTTATTTATGTCTCCTACGGTCGACAAGACCATGAAATGTGGATTGTCAAAATTGATAAACAGCAACTTCTTGATAGCTTGGTAGATTGTCAGAATTAATTTTTTTTAGGTTAACATGAATATTTTTCTCATCACTTTTATTTTCAGTTCACTTTTTTATTCATATAACGGTTTTGCAGAAGTAAACCTGGAAGAACAAGCCTCAAGCTTTGTTCTAAAGACAAAACAACTTCAGATACCTGAATACCCCCACGCCTTTAATCCTTCTATCATAGAATGGGATAATAAAATTCTATTAAGTTTTAGAACAATTCCTGAAGACTCAAAAACTAACTCCTTTTGTTCTTCGGCGGAGAGCTTAATTGGGCTCATTTTCTTGGATGCTGATTTTAACCCCATAAATGAACCCCAAATCATTGACCTTGGTTTCGAAAATGCAAAATCTGAGGATGCAAGATTGATTAAAGTTGCAAACAGACTCTATCTTATTTATAGCGACAACAGAGATGAATTGGTGTGCACTTCGGGTTTTAGGATGTATATAACAGAGATTTTTATTGATAACGAAACCATCGGAATTGGAAACACAGACGCTATTTTGCATTTTGAAGGTGAGAATAAACATAGAAGAGAAAAAAATTGGGTTCCATTTGATTATGATGGATATCTTTTAATGGCCTATAGTTTGCAAGAACACAAAATTTTATATCCTATTCCTTGCTCCAATGAGGCAACAACCATAAGTTGCACACATTCGAATGTGTCTTGGGATTTTGGCGAACTTCGAGGCGGTACCCCCGCTATTCTTGATGGAGATGAGTACCTTGCATTTTTTCACAGTTCAATGAATATGTCGACGGTTCACTCCAAGGGACAAAAAATCCCCCATTACTTTATGGGTGCCTACACTTTTAATAAAGAACCACCCTTTGAAATTACAAATATTAGCAACAAACCAATTATTTCATTAGGATTTTATGAAGGCAAGGAATATACCCCCTACTGGCATCCAGTTAAAGTCATTTTTCCATGTGGATTTATTGCCACAAAGCGATTTGTCTACATTAGTTATGGAAGGCAGGATCATGAAATTTGGTTGGTCAAGCTGGACAAGCAAGGCCTAAAAGAGAGCCTCATCCCTGTAGAATGACCACTATGAGGGATTTTTTTACCGCGAAGACCGCGAAGAAGCGCGCTGCAGCGCGGGAATAAGCGCGAAGAAAGTGTAGCTCATGCTGCGAGGAAGAACAAGGAGAAAAATCTATAGTCTTTTTACTTTAGCACCATACCTTTCCACCACGCGCGAAAGCGCGCTTCTTCGCGCTTCTTCCCGCAGCGAAGCTTGCGCTTCTTCGCGTTCTTCGCGGTAAAAAAAGCTCCCTCAACGGTATAACCGTGTGTTCTGCTTTATGTACTCTGTGGATGTGCAGCTCGGGCTAGGAGAGGAGGGATTTGAGGTATTCCTTGGGTTCATCATTTTCAATGACGAGCTCTTCTTTGCCGTTTCGCTTGATCGAAAATCTGACCACCTTAATTTCAGGTGTTGCTTCCTGAGAAAATAAAATATCTTCATGCGAAGCATTTTTGGTATCAATGAAACGACTTAATGTCACTGAACCGTGGAGATGATCATTGCGCCCAATTCCAAAATGAAACGTTCCAAATACCTTACCATCTTGAACATTGCATCCGCTATGAGGTAAAATTTGAGTGCCAAATCCTAGCTCGCCGATGATACCAACAGCCTTATCATTATCGATTTTACCTTGTAGCTCATCAACTTTTTTCTGATCTCCACTGATTAAGTTTACTTTTTTGACGCGCCCCTTACTGACAGTTAATGCTGCAAGGGTTCCATCATCAAATTTCATTGGGAAACTCCCCTCTGCATCGTAGGGAATAAAATACACTTTTCCAGCAGGTAGATTGACAACATGTTTGCATTCATGGCAAATGCCATCATTTTTTTGGGCAACTTGATCGCCAAGATAAAAATGCAAATGAAATTTGGCACTGCCTACTTCAAAATCAATATCTGCAGAATCGGCACCTGTCATGCCTTGACGCATTTTCTCTGTGCATTGGCAGACTTGATTTTGATCTGTGGCAAGACCTGTATTTAAAACTATATCGTTGAGCCCCGGGATTGTAGCCCCTCTAAAATCATATTCTTTTGCAGCTAATGTCAATGGTGCTGTTGCTGAAAAGGCGCCGATGCAAAGAATGATTTCATACTTGATGTAAACATCAGTCAATTTTAAGATTTCACCTTGGCTTGAAACGACAGTTGATGGCAATTCAAGATTGCTCCCTCCCGTCATCTGGTAGGCAAAAAAGTCAACTGATTCAAGCTCAAAGGCTTGCATCTCCCCTCGTTTCAACCCTTGATAGAATATTTCGTAAGCTTTTTTTTGTGCTTCATGACCGCTTTTGTTTAAGAAATCAAAATCCTTTAGCTCTTCAGGATTTTCCAAATCGATCAAAATGGCAAGCTTTTCCCCTTTTTTGGGGTCAAATACAGTTTTTAAAAATCGATGTAAATTAAATGGAGGAATTTCAAGTTCTTGAGTCAATTTTTCTGATTGCATAAGAATCACCCTCCCTATTTAAAACAATATTACACACTCCTATTTCTACTGTTTAGTAACTATAAGATGTAGCCATTGTATGAATTACCTATCTCATCCGAATCTTTTAAAATCAAGTTTTTTTTGAAAGTTCAAATCTGCATCTCACTGTGACTAACCATAGTACAATTTTTTTTACGATTGATATTAATCACAAATCAATGCTAGAATTATTTATTAAATTAAATTTAATAACAAAAAAAGAGAACTGATGAATAATTTTGAGGGATCTAAACTACCATTTCCATTACCATTACCAACCATTAATATTTATAACACGTTAAAAGAACAAGAATGTGCAATTTGCCTTGATCCTTTGCTTTGCGAAGAAAGTTCAAGCCATTTACGACAATTGACATGCGGACACACATACCATAACGTCTGTTTAATTGAAGCGAAAAGTGATGGACGGTCCAGTTTTTACAAAGATGATAGAAATCCGTGTCCTTTTTGTAGAGAGACAATTCAAAGAGTTGGAGAATTATTTATCGATGAAAAAGGGAACGCTGAAAAAGTTCAAATCAATTTAGGTCATGGTAGAGGGGGCTTAAAATGGGGAATTTTAATTGTTGATGAAAACACAAAAATGAAAAAAATTATGGAAATCTGCTGTCAAATGCTGGGTCAAGATACTACCTATTCACCAAACGATCAACCACGACCCTTTTTGGAGTCTAAATATAATTTTCAATATTCTCCATCATCTGATCTTAATGAAGATTTAACTTTGCAAGCATATGGCATAAAAAATGGTGACAGCATCACTGTAAGCCACACCTTCAAATACGTTTAACCAATTTTAAAAAAAGATATTTTCCATGCAAGTCACAAATAATAATCCCTCAAATATTAACAATCAGGAATTTTTCAAAGTTAATAATAACAAAAAAACTTTTGGTCAAACATGGAATGAAAGTTCTCTCATAAAAAAAATAGGATATGTTGCTTTAATTATCATATCTTCTATTCCTGTTACGATCTATTATTCGCTTTTTTATGGTCTACCAAAATTAGCAAAATGGTCTTTTGAAAATATTTTATTGCCCATTGGAAAGAAAATTAATAAGTTGATTAAATCATTTTTTATCACCCTTCCAAAACTTATCGGTCGAACACTAAAAAATGTTGCTATCTGGACATACAATAATATCCTAACTCCTATTGGACGCGCAATCAAGACTGTTGTCCAAACCCTTTTCCAAAAAATTCTTCCGGCAATTGGAAATGCAATTGTGAACTTTACAAAGTGGACCTACAACAACGTACTTACACCAATTGGGAAAATTATCTGCAAGATTGCTGATGCTCTTTTTATTCAATTTCCAAAATTTGTCTTTAATTCCATTCTAGCACCTGCTGGT
>JBBSJT010000044.1:0-18225 GCA_038257035.1 Chlamydiia bacterium | reverse complement strand
TTTTGACAAGCGCCTGTCACACTGATTTCGTTAATGGCCTCAACAGATTGCTGATTTTCTTTTTCTTTTGGTTGGTGTGTTTGAGGGTGCAAACTTAATGAAAGGTATTTACCTGTCGGTGTGTCCATCTTTGCAATAACTTCAGGCTTTGCAGATGCAACAACTTCACCGCCGTAAGAGCCTCCATCAGGGCCAATATCAATAATCCAATCGGCAGTTTTAACAACGTCCATATTATGTTCAATTACGATCACAGTATTTCCGCGGTCGACAAGCTCATGTAAGACTTCAAGTAAGTGTTTAATGTCATGAAAATGCAAACCTGTGGTTGGTTCGTCCAAAATATATAGAGTTTTACCGGTCGATGGTCTGACAAGCTCTTTTGCAAGCTTAATGCGTTGGGCCTCACCTCCCGACAATGTAGTGGAGAATTGTCCAAGCTTAAGGTATTCAAGACCTACCTTTTTTAAGGTTTCAAGCTTATGCTTGATCGAAGGATGATTCTGAAAAAATTCCAATGCTTCATGCACTTCCATTTCAAGGATGTCATAAATATTTTTTCCCTTGTAAAAAACAGAAAGTGTTTCGGGATCAAAACGTTTTGTCTTACAAACGGGGCAATCAACAAATGCATCTTCCATAAAGTCCATGTCGATCTTGACCATGCCCATGCCTTCACATTCAGGACAAGAGCCAACTTTCACGTTAAAGCTAAATCTTCCCGCTTTGTAACCCCTTGCTGCACTTTCAGGTAATTGACTAAAAAGATCACGAATTTCATCAAAAAGTTTAATATATGTAGAGGGGTTGGATCTTGGGGTTCTTCCGATAGGGGATTGGTCGATCGCAATCACTTTGTCAATAAACTCCAACCCCTTAATTTCCTTGTGCGCACCCACTTGATGCTCGCCATGATGCAGAAAGTTGGATAACGCAGGATAAAGAATATCTGTGACAAGAGATGATTTACCGGAACCTGAAACCCCGGTTACTGCAGTAAATAAACCGACCGGAAATTTAGCATTGATGTTTTTTAAATTGTGATGCGTCGCGTTTTTTATTTCGATAAATTCTTTGGTAGGCTTTCTTCGTTTTTTAGGGATCTCAATTTTTAAAGCTCCGGACAAATACCTTCCGGTAAATGAGGTTTTACTTTCAAGAAGGTCTGAAACAGTGCCATCCACAACAATTTCACCGCCACGTGAACCTGGGCCCGGGCCCACATCCACAATATGATCCGCCTCTAAAATGGTTTCCTCATCATGTTCCACAACAATGACAGTATTTCCAATGTCTCTTAGATGTTTTAACGTTTTGATCAGTTTTCGGTTATCGCGTGGGTGCAACCCGATGGATGGTTCATCTAAAATATAGGTAATTCCGACCAGTCCGCAACCAATTTGCGAGGCAAGGCGCACCCTTTGAGCCTCTCCACCGGATAAAGTCGGAGCTGTTCGATCAAGCGTCAAATAATGAAGCCCAACTTCCATTAAAAACTGCAACCGCTCTTTAATTTCTTTTAAAAGTTCGTCTGCAATAAGCAATTCATTTTTTGTTAACTTTAAATTTTTAAAAAATTCCAAAGTATCTGCAATGGTCATGGAGGTAAGCTTGGCTATTCTTACACCGTTAAGAAGTGTGGCTGCAGGATAAGGCTTTAATTTCTCACCTTTGCAAACAGGGCAGGTTTGCTCGCGCATCAGCTTTTTCATTCTATTGCGGTAAGAATCACTAGTAGCTTCGGCAAACCTTGCATGCGCCTCGTAAAGAACACCCCTCCATCTCACATGATCAACCCAGGTGGCATGTGTCTCAGGATGAATAAAATTCATTCGGGTCCATTTATTTTCTGTACCATACAAAAATATATTTTTAGCTTTTTGGGTAAGTTTTTTCCAAGGTGTCGTTACGCTAAACCCATAAATGGCGGCTAAGTTGTCGTAAATGTTTCCAAAACGAACTGTTCTGTAAGAGCTTCCAATAGAGCAGCAATCTTCAGAAATACTTAAATCTTCATCAATAATAAGGTTTAAATCAAATTCACTTGCCACTCCAAGACCGCTACATGTCGGGCACATTCCACCGGGGCTATTGAAGGAAAAATCATGAGGCTCTAAGGATGAGTAATAAAGACCCGATTTTTTTGAAAAGGCATGCATGGAAAAAAGAGTTTCTTCCAGAGTGTCCGCATCTTGGACACTGCAGACTCCTGCACCCAAATTCAATGCGGCAAATAGTGACTCTGAAATTCTTGAGTCATTTTCAGGTTTTACAACTATCCGATCGATCACCACATCCACATCGTGCGCTTTTGTGCCATCGAGGGTAATTTCATCGTTTAAATTAATGATTTTACCATCAACTCTTGCCCGCATGAAACCTTTTCTTAAAAGGTCTTGAAAATCTTCTTTAAACTCTGCCTTTTTGCCTTTTGCGTAAGGAGCTAAAATAATCAATTTTTTGTTAACCATCGTATTTTGCACGGTCTTGATGATTTTTTCGCGGCTTTCAGGCATTACTTTTTCGCCACTAATGGGGCAGTGTGGAACTCCAACTCTTGCATAAAGTACACGAAGATAATCATAAATCTCCGTCATAGTCGAAACATTTGATCTTGGATTTTTCCCGGCCGTTTTTTGTTCAATGGAAATTGTGGGAGAAATGCCGGTTGCGCTTTCAATGTCAGGTTTGCTCATTTCGCCTAATTGTCGTTTTGCAAATGTAGAGAGTGATTCAACGTAGCGTCTTTGACCTTCGACGTAGAGTGTGTCAAATGCAAGGGAGGATTTTCCGGAACCTGAAACGCCAGAAAAAACAATCAGCTGATTTTTTTCTAATGTTAAATCAACAGATTTAAGATTATGAACATTAACTTTTTTTAGAATGATCTGTTTATTATCCATTAAATCTTAAACCCTTATATTGTTAGATACTTAAGATTATACAACATAAGGAATTTTTTACCACGAAGAACCTTTAATATTTATTTTTTGTTTATACAGCTAGTGTGGATTTTTTTACCGCGAAGACCGCGAAGAAAGACGCGAAGGCGCGCGAAGAAGCGCAAGCTTCGCTGCGAAAAGAGGAGGCAATAATAACATTTCTTTATTGCATTTTAGTAGTTGTGTAATTTTTTTCTCGCAGCATAAGCTGCTCTTCTTCTCGTGCCTTCGCGTCTTCCTTCGCGGTCTTCGCTGTAAAAAAGGCCTACAGAAGCTAGATAGTTTTTCTTCGTGGTAAAAAAGTCTCTTGACCTTCTTAAAAAATTTGTACAAACTAATTTTTCACGTAAAGGTACAAAACTATGGCAAAAAAAGCAAACCGATTGAATCTTGAAAAATCTCCCTACTTGCTTCAGCATGCATATAATCCGGTAGATTGGTACCCATGGGGTCAGGAAGCGTTTGAAGCCTCCAAAGATAGTCAAAAACCAATTTTTCTTTCCATTGGTTATGCGACTTGCCACTGGTGCCATGTGATGGAAAAAGAGTGCTTTGAAAATGTGGAAATTGCAGAAATGATGAACGATGCATTTGTAAACATCAAAGTCGATCGTGAAGAGTTGCCCGAAATTGATGGAATTTATATGGAATTTGCTCAAGGGATGATGTCAGGAGCTTCCGGTTGGCCTTTAAATGTCATTCTTACACCAGATCTTGAGCCCTTTTTTGCAGCCACTTACTTGCCCCCCGAAGGTCGTCATGGCCTTGTCGGCTTCAAAGATTTGATCCCGAAAATCAAACAGATGTGGGATAGTGAAGAGCGTGAGCACGTTCTTGAACAGGCCAGAAAAATAGTGGATATTTTTGCCAATAATCAAAACCCTGTAGGCGATGAATTTCCGGAAAAAGAACAAATTGAAGATGCCGTTGACCTTTTATTTAAAATGGCTGATCCAATCTTTGGGGGGATTAAGGGGGCACCTAAATTTCCGATCGGGTACCAATTAAATTTTTTGCTTCGCTACTACTTGACAGGCAAAGACAGCCGAGCCCGTTTTTTAGTTGAACGCACCCTTGACATGATTCACCGTGGCGGCATTTATGATCACTTAGGAGGTGGTTTCTCACGTTATAGCATCGATGAGGAGTGGCTAATTCCTCATTTTGAAAAAATGCTTTATGACAATGCCATAATGGCTTTTAGCTATTTGGAATGTTGGCAACTCACTCAAAAACCTTTTCATAAGCAGATTTGCAAAGAAATTCTCGATTACGTATTAAGGGAAATGAGCTCAAAAAACGGTGGTTTCTATTCTGCAGAAGATGCAGATTCTGAAGGACATGAGGGAAGATTCTACACATGGACAATCGATGAAATAATAAACATTTTAGGCGATGAGACAAGTCAGTTGTTTATTGAGTACTTTGGTATGACAGAGGATGGCAATTTTGAGGGAAGAAATGTTCTTCACACTCATCTAAACTTAGATGAGTTTGCAAAAAAACATAATGTAGACGTTCAATTTTTGGCTGAAACAATCAAGGAACAGAAAAAACTTCTTTTTACGGTTCGTCAAGATAGGGAACATCCTTTTAAAGATGATAAAATACTAGTCGCTTGGAATGGATTAATGATTTACACTCTAGTTGAGGCAGGAAATGCTCTTAATTGCCCGGAATTTTTAGATGCAGCTGTAAAGTCTGCAAATTTTATTAAAAATCATATGTGGCAAGATGGGCAACTCTTTCGCAGATTCCGTGACGGAGAAGTCCGCTTTAATGCAAGTCTTAGTGAATATGCGTGTCTTATTCGCGCATTTTTAAGCTTGTTCGAGTCAGATTATGGGGTCGAATGGCTTGTGCTTGCTATTGAGATGACAAATATTTTGGATGAAAGCTTTAAAGAGCCCGATGGCGCATTTTATGAAACGGATGGAACTGACATCAATCTTATTTTAAGAAAATGCCAGTTTTCAGATGGCTCAGAGCCCTCGGGAAATGCTATTCATTGCGAAAATCTTTTAAGACTTTATCAGCTGACGAATGAAGACACCTATATTGAACAAGCAGAAGATATTTTTGCTGCAGTAAAAAAATATATTGATAATTATCCCCCCGGATATTCATATCATATGATGAATTTAAACCGCTACTATGACAAGCATGCTCCGACTTTGGTGATTGCGCTTAATGAAGACAAAAACTATGAAAATGAATTAAAAAATGAAATTTATCATCATTTTATACCTCACAAAGCCTTGATTTGGAAGCAGCAGGATGATAAAGATTTATTGAGAGTTATTCCTTTTGTTAAGGATCTTGTTGCAATAGATGGGAAAACAACATTATATATTTGTTTTGAAGGTATCTGCCAAACGCCTATAAACCAGTTACCGGCGATGATCGAGGCCATCCATAAACTCTGAGAATTTATACCGTTCGTAGGGATTTTTTTACCGCGAAGGGCGCGAAGAAGCGCAGCTACGCTGCGGGAAGAAACGCGAAGACGCGCAGCTATGCTGCGGAAGAAGAAGGAAAATGAAATTTTTTTTAGTAATGTTTAAATTTCCTTAATCGCGCTTAAGCGCGCTATCTTCGCGTTTCTTCCCGCAGCGTAGCTGCGCTTCTTCGCGCTCTTCGCGGTAAAAAAAGGCCTACACAGCGGTAAAAAACTTCCTAAGTGGTGGAAAAGCCTGCTTGGTGGTGAAAAAATATTATAGACGCTCGTAGTGAAAAAAATATTTTTTGCTTTGTTATTTTATTAAAGTAGAGTATGATTGATAGATTGATTAACAAATTACCTTTGTAACTATGAATAAAAATGAAGAACTAAAAAAAAAATTAGCAGCTATTGTTGCTAGTGAAATTGCAAGCGAAAATTCTGCTGATGAAAATGCTCAAAATTTTGACGATTCACTTGAATCGGAATTGAGCTTTTTCAATCCAACTGCTGCTGCCGAAGCAATGGATTTTGAGGATCGAGAAATCCTTGGAAGGCTTTATGCAAGACTTGGAACTAATCAATTAAAAGCTAAAGATAATAAATTTTTGACAAGCTTCGAGTTAAGTTTTAAGATTGCAAAAGACTCCTATAAAGTTATCTATTCTCTTGGTGCGTCATGTGAAAAATACCCTCACAACGTACAAATTCTTATTTACGCCAAAAAATATTTTGAAGAAGCATTAAAACTTCAACCCAACACATTTGATGCTCTTTACTCTTTAGCCCGCGTGCTGGTTCAGCAAGGAATGCTTTTGGAAGAGGCGCCTTTTTTCCAAGATGCCATTTCAAATTACGAAAAAGCAGTGACTCTTATTGATGACACTCATTGCAAAGCTGAATTTTATCGTGATTTTGGACAAAGCTGGTTTTATTTGGGTAAATTGTCTGGCGAGGCAATGGATTTTCGCTATGCTCTAGATTGGTATAAGCAAGCCTGTCAATGCGGGATGCAAACATCAAGCTTTTGGAATGTGTATGGGGATGCGGTCATCGAAATGGCCTTTTTAATTGGCAAAAAAGAGTATTTTTTTGAAGCAATCGATCACTACAACAATTCTATTAAAGCAAATGAAAACCAATTTCAAGGTCATTTTAACTTGGCATGTGCCTATCAATGTGTTTTTGAAATTACAATTGATCTTGACTATTTTGAAAAGGCAAATGAATCTTTTGAAAGGGCTGTCAAATACGAAGAAAAAACGGAATTTCATCATGCTGTCGTTTGGTTAAAATGGGGACAGCTTCTTGCCACTTTGGGCAAATTAAAACGAGAGATCTCTTATTTAGAGCAAAGCCTTGAAAAATTTATGCAAGCAGATAAAATTGAGCCTAATCATCCCGGAATTTTAAGCCGCTGGGGCGAGGCTGAAATGCTTCTTGGCGCTAATACAGATGAAATTAATCTATTAAGGCAAGCCGAAGAAAAATTTGTACGCAGTCTAGAAGTAAATCCGGAAGCTGCTGAAATTTGGTATTTATATGGAATCTGCTTGAACGAACTCGGCCGCTATTTTAATGATCAAAATTTTTATAAGTCCGCTATAGAAAAATTCCAGTGGGGGCTTTCTCTAACACAAACAGATCCTCTTCTTTGGTATGGCCTTGCCATGTCTAATTTTGCCCTCGGCGACATGCTTAATGATCGATTGATGATTGAAAAATCTATTAGATATTGCTCACAGGTCCTCGAATTTGGAGGTCAGGTTTTTTTACAGTTTTGGAATGACTGGGCTGTAGGACTGATGCGTCTTGCTGAAATGACTATAGAGCCGGATTATCTTGATTCTGCTTTAATGAAATTTGAAGAGTTGATTAAGCGCCAGGGTGAAAACACTGATGGCGAAGAAATTGACTTGGAGTGGCTTTACAATTATGGATGCGCACTCGATATGCACGGAGATTTTACCGGCGATCAAAATAGCTATGAGAAAGCGGTTCAAATTTTGGCAAATGTAGTAAAAATTGATCCTGATTATGTACACGCAAGATACAATTTAGCTTTAGCCTTGTCTCATCTTGGTGAGTCAGTCTCTGATCTTGAATGTTTACAAAAAGCATCAGAGCATTTTGAAATTTTACTTTCTGAAGACCGTGAGGATGAAGTAGCTTGGAATGATTGGGGACTATGTCTATTACATCAGGCAGAACTTATCGATGAATCTTGTCTTCCAGGACAATCCAAATCAATTTACGAGCTTGCCGAAGGTAAATTTTTTCATGCCTTATCTTTAGGCTCACTACCCACTTATTACAATCTTGCATGCCTTTACGCACTCAATAATAATGTTAAATCTGCCATCCATTACATGGAACGTGCAGAAGCTGTCGGGTCCCTGCCGCCATTAGACGATATCATGCATGATGAATGGTTAACCAACGTAAAACACACGGAAGCATTCCGTAACTTTATTTCCGCCCTCTCCAACAAACCCGATAAAAACCCTTAGCATCCGTGTTTTGTACCTTAGGCTTTAGCCTGAGCCTTTTTTAACGGGCTTTAACCCGTTTTCTAATACGTATGCGAAAAGAGCGGTATAACGATTGGGGGACGGTTCTCGCATAAGTGCATAACTTTTTAATCGACGACTTAACCTTTACACCTCACAAACCTCGATTAAAAGTTATGCACTTATGAAGAACTGTCCCTAATCGCCTTATTGTAAATAATATTTACAAACTATTTAATACATTGTCACTAATTTTAGTTTAGTAGTATAATACGATTATGTAATTAGTTAATTACTTAACAGAGGTGTAGTATGCAAAGCATAAACGGCGGAAATTCAAATATTCAACCCACCCCAAACACTATAAAAGAAGGGCCATTACACAAGAAGGAATTACTACCGGAAATTCACGAAAAGATTATGTCCTACTTAAATAATGAGGACACGAGCACTCTTTCCTCGATAACAAGTAGTTTGAACGAAAAAACCATCCATGTCGTCAAAAATCAAGAATTTCTGAAAGTAGCAAGCTTTGGACGCTCATTGGCAGATAAACTTCCCGAAAAATATAAGGATCAAAAAGAAGCACTCTCACATCTTGTGACTTCAGACGAATATAAGGCCAATCTTACATTTGATGAGATGAAAGAAAAGCTTAATAATGTCAAAGCAGAAATAAAACAAATCTTATTAACTCTTCCACAGGAAGATTTGGCTAATCTTTTTGATGCTTTTAAAGGTCCAAAACCTAAATTATATTTTGACTTCGTACCTTTATCTAATAAACATAAACAACTCTATATTGAACTGTCTATGATTACTATGTTTAAAGATGATAATACATTTAGAGAAACATTGGAAAAAGGTGCATACGCTACTGAAAAAAGTTTTGAAACCGCCATTAAAAAAGATGAAATCGGGAAAATGATAATTTTATCCGAATTTGGGTATAAGCCAACAACCAATAATTTAAATTATGCAATCCAGAATAAGTATGAAAGAGTTAATACGCAGATGCTAGATAAAACCGTTACTAAGAAAGTTATTGAATTAATAAAAAATCAGGCGAATGACACTATAATAACATTATTAGAATTGGGCGCTAAACCAACTGCTGAAACCCTAGAGATTGCCAAAAAAGTCGGGGTTGATATGACTATTTTTGATAATTATAAGACATAAAAATTACCATAAGGTGGCTCTGCGGCTTGTTTTAGAGAGTTTAAACTCTAAGTATTATAACTTAATAAAGGAGTGGAGATGTTCCACTCCTTTATTTTTTCTTATTTTGTTTTGAATTAAAGTTGACAGCCAAAATAATATCGAATATGTATGAAAATATGATTCAAGAGTCAGCTAACAACTTATTTTTTGGACTTAAAAGCAACGCTCCTTGGCCAAGCAATTATCCTAGCGGAAGACTGATTCAAATGGATGAATTGCATGCAACCCTTGCTTTTTTGGGAAAGGCCGATCTCGAAAAATTAATTCCCTTACTCAAAACATTTCCCTCATTTAACTTTCCATCAGGTCTTGCAGCTATTTTTGATCAGTTGCTATTTTTGCCAAAAAATCAACCAAATGTGGTCGCGTGGCATGTTGATTTTTTTGAAAATGCAATACGTTTGGAAAAATGCCAAAAAGAGCTTATAACATGGCTAAAAAATGAAGGCTTTGACACAGACGACACGCATCAAAATTGGTTGCCTCATGTAACTGTTGCTCGCAAGCCCTTTTCAAATGATGAGTGG
Organism: Chlamydiia bacterium; assembly: GCA_038257035.1. GTDB lineage: Bacteria > Chlamydiota > Chlamydiia > Chlamydiales > Parachlamydiaceae > JBBSJT01. The sequence continues at coordinate 8,582 of JBBSJT010000044.1, read as the reverse complement.
GAGGCTTCCTTTCAAAAGCTTCCGGTGGTATTTGATTCAATTCATCTTTATGAAAGCATAGGAAATTTGCGTTATCGCTCTCTTTGGAGCATGCCGCTCACTATGCCTTGGACTGAAATTGAACATACGGCAGATATTGCATTTAATCTTAAAGGAGAAAATCTTGAACAGCTTTATCGGCATGCAGGGCTTTCTTTAAGTTTTAAATTTCCTGAATTACTTGATTTTTTGCCAAAAAAGGTACCCTCAGACCTTGATGATCTAATTATGTTGCTCAATGAGGCTGTATGTCTTGCCGATGGAACTATTGGTTGCCCTTTTAAAGCTGTTTCCTTTCATGGGGATCTTAAAAAAAATGATCAAATTTTGCAATGGGAGATGATTGTCGATGTATAATTTAAATAAAATAGCTCCTTCAACATACCTTTTGCCAAAAGAAGAGGGGATGCGCGTCCCTGGATTAATTATTGCAAATGATGAGTTAATATCTTCAAAAGATTTTGAAAAGCCGTTAGAACAGGTGAGAAATGTAGCATTTTTGCAGGGGATCATAGGCCATAGTATTGCCATGCCCGATATTCATTGGGGCTATGGATTTCCAATTGGGGGCGTTGCCGCCATGGATGCTGAGTATGGAGTTATAAGTCCGGGCGGTGTTGGTTATGACATTAATTGTGGCGTGCGTTTAGCAATTGTGCCAAGAGCTTTTAAGGATTTTAAAAAGTCTGATTTGCAAAAATTATTAAACTTTATTTTTATTAGAGTGCCTTCAGGGGTTGGTGGTGGATATAAATCCAAAAAATTGAATGAGGCTGATTATAAAAAACTGTTAGAGCAGGGGAGTCGCTGGTCAATTGAAAATGGTTTTGGGTTTGAGATTGATCTTGAATTTACAGAAAGCTATGGAATAATTAAAGGTGCCGATAGCGAGGCTTGCTCAAACTATGCTCTTGAGCGAGGTATAAATCAGCTTGGAACAATTGGATCAGGTAATCATTTCATTGAGATCGGCGAAATTTCGCATCTTTATTTACCTGAAACGGCAGCTTCATGGGACGTTGAAAAGGGGCAAACTTATGTCTTGATACATTCAGGATCAAGAGGATTTGGACATCAAGTTTGTCAGGACACTTTAAATGAATTTATAAAAATGGGATATGGAAAAGATCTTCCCGATAAACAATTAATAGCAGCTCCCATAAATAGCGATGCAGGAAAAAAATACTTTAAAGCAATGGCAGCAGCAGCTAATTACGCCTTTAACAACCGTCAACGCATTTTACACGAAGTGAGAATGGGCTTTAAAGAAGTGTTAGGTGTAAAGCCTGAGGAAATTAGACTTTTATATGATGTTTGCCACAATATTGCAAAATTTGAAAAACATCAAGTTGATGGTAAAACTAAAAAAGTTTTAGTACATCGCAAAGGGGCAACGCGCGCTTTGGGTCCCGGGGCAGAAGAATTATCCCCTTTATTTAAAGTTACAGGTCAACCGGTACTTGTACCCGGTGACATGGGACGAGCAAGTCACCTGATGGTTGGACAAGGCAATCCACTCACTTGGTGTAGCTGCTGCCATGGAGCAGGACGTGCCATGGGAAGGCATAAATCCATGGAAGCATGGCAAGGAAGAGATACCGTAGCCTATATGAAATCCCAAGGTGTTACAGTGATGGCGGCTTCAAAGGGCACCATTTCAGAGGAAATGCCTGATGCTTACAAGGATGTAGATAGCGTGGTCATGGCTTGTCAAGATGCGCAACTTGCCAAAATGGTTGCAAAGCTAAAACCGGCACTCGTCATCAAGGGCTAAAAGGAATTTTACGTTATTTGCAATTTACTGTAAAAAATATTTAAACTGTTATTAATATTGTTGTCACTTATATTATTTTAATAGTATAATACGATTATGTAAATCTTAATAACTAAATTTGTTGAATAGAACGGTAGCTTAATTGAATAGGGGAATGTCACCAAATTTACTACGTATAACTAAAAAAAAGAGCCGTGTAATGGAGACAGATAATTTTCTGTCCATTACACGGCTCTTTACCAAAAAATTTACAAAGGGGTGCAGATGTTGCACTCCTTTGTTTTTTAGAAGTTCTAACTCTTTTTGCTACGGTCTGAGCTTTTGCGCTCTTGCTCTGTCAAAAAGCGTTTTCTCATTCGGATCGCATCAGGTGTAATTTCGATCAATTCATCATCTTGGATGTAATCGATAGCTTGTTCAAGCGTAAAGCGTCTTGCAGGTGTAAGAACGACGTTTTCATCAGTTCCTGAAGCACGAACGTTTGTTAATTGCTTACCTTTTACAACGTTGACGATCAAATCGTTATCGCGGCTATTTTCCCCAACAACCATGCCTTCGTAAACATCTTCTCCCGGTCCAACAAACAATACTCCACGATCTTGTAGATTAAATAGAGAGTAGCCTGTTGTTTTGCCAAGGCAAATAGAGATAAGTACGCCACGAGCACGTCCAGGAATAACTCCTTTCCATGGTGTGTAAGAATCAAAAAGGGAAGTTAAAATTCCAAGACCGCGTGTTTCTGTAAGAAATTCATTTCTGTAACCCATTAAGCCACGAGTAGGCATTAAGAATTCAATACGTGTAATCTTATGCTCATCTGTATCCAAATGTTGCATTTCACCACGACGTTTAGACAATTCTGCAATGACGCCACCTGAATATTCTTCTGGAACTTCAACGTAAACGCGCTCTAAAGGCTCATGTTTTACGCCATCAATTTCTTTGATCAATACTTTAGGTTTTGAAACGCTAAACTCATAGCCTTCGCGACGCATCGTTTCCATTAAAACGGAAAGGTGCAATTCGCCACGACCTGCAACAGTAACTCTATCTTGTTCGATATCATCGAGAGTAATACGTAACGAAATATTTGCACGCTGCTCTTTTGCTAAACGATCGCGCAATTTATTCATTGTCACGTGTTTACCACTTTTTCCAACAAACGGGCTATTATTAACCGTAAAGTCAACAGAAACTGTAGGCTCATCAATATGGATGCTTGGTAAACGTACAATGTTTGATGGATCGCATAGTGTGTCTCCAATTGAAACTTCAGGTACGCCTGAAAGAATTACGATATCGCCAACAGATGCTTCATCCATCTCGATTTTTTGAATTCCAAGAAAGCCTTGAATCTTAACGATCGTGCACTTATTTTGTTTGCCATCTTGATCGATATGGATGACTTGTTGTCCTTTTTTAACTTTTCCTTCTAGGATTCTGCCTGATGCTTGACGTCCAACATAATCATCATAAAAAATGCTTGACGCATGCATTAGGAATGGCTTGTCAAGATCACCTTTAGGAGCAGGAACTGCTGTTAAGATCAGTTCGAATAGAGGAGCCATATCTGTGGATACATCATCTAAATGCTGTTTTGCAAAACCTGCAAGGCCTGACGCATAGCAATAACGGAAATTAAGTTGTTCATCAGTTGCGCCAAGCTCTGTGAATAGGTCGAATGTTTGGTCAAGAACGCGATCAGGGTTTGCATGAGGGCGATCAACTTTGTTTAGGACAACAATTGGATTTAAGCCCATTTTCAAGGATTTTGATAAAACAAAGCGTGTTTGAGGCATTGGCCCCTCAGAGGCGTCAACTAGGAGTAGGACGGAATTAACAGTACCTAAAATACGTTCTACTTCACCTGAAAAGTCTGCGTGACCGGGAGTATCGACAATATTAATTTTATAATCGCGGTAAGGCACTGAAGTAATTTTAGCAGTGATAGTAATCCCGCGCTCTTTTTCTTGATCGCCTGAGTCCATAACGCATGTTCCAACGACTTCATTTTCACGAAAAACATGGGATTGGTTAAGCAGGGCATCAACTAGAGTTGTTTTGCCATGGTCAATGTGGGCAATGATCGCAATATTGCGAATTTTATCTGGTGTTGTTGACATGATATTGTTCTTTAACTTCTTGTTTAATGTTGATAGATAATAGCAAGGATAGCATGATATCTAAAAAGAAATCAATTTATTTCTTGCTTTGGAAATCAAAAAATATCTCCAATTGATTGTTATATTATAAACTTTAGCTTTTTTATAAGAAAATAAAACAAAAGTAATAGGTTAGAACATGATTGCTAATTTTTTGAGAATTGATTCCTTTGAGAAACTCCCAAAAGAAATCCAAACAGAGATTTTTAAAAACCTAGTGGGGCAAGATTCAAACATTTTTTTTACCAAAAAAGTTTACCGAAAAGATTATTTAAACTCTCTGCAAGCAGAAACGGACTTAAAAATGGGACTTTACGAAAGATGTTTGCAGCTTGAAAAAATTTTGAAAGGGAATTAGCAGAAAGAAAAGAATTTCATCTTAATAATATACAAATTAAAGAAATTGAATATTCTACAGTTGATCCGGACTGGAATTATGCTGTCCAAACACTCTTTTATAATGCTGTTGCAAATAGACAAGGCAAATCCGCAGCGCTCTTAAATTATATGAGCGTGGAGGCTACTTTACAGCTTGAAAATTTATCAGAGCTTGAAATTGAAAGGGAAGTGATACAGGAGAAAAAAGTACCGCTAGATCGTTTATTATGGAATGGTGCAGACATAAAACTAAAAGAAAAATTCGCTTTAGAGGCTAAATTACGCAGCACTCTTGAAAGCATGAAATATAAAGTAAAAGATCTTTTTGAACTGAAATTTAATGAAAATAGAATCTTCGATATTGTTGGAGGCAAAGATAAGTTTCATGCCCTAAAAATTCTAGATATTCCTGCGAACTGTTCCTATTATTCAAAGATAACCAAACTTGAAAAAGGGCAATCCGTAATGCGTGGGGTATTTGCTCATAGGCCTTTTATTGCTTTTTGTTTTAGCACAGGCAATTCTGCTACCCGAAAAGTTGCCTTTTATTACCGCAATAACGATCATTATAAAGAATGGAAAGTTTCCGGGACAGGGCATCAATTATTTGAATATGGTAGTTATGATAATGTTGTAAATCTTGAAGAACGAATAGTCCAAGATTTAAAGCAACTTATTACAAAAGGCTATTTTCATAAAATAAATTCATCCTATCAGCTCATTGTCGAAGACCACAGCCCACAATATAGTTAAAATATTTTATTATGGGGTCAGGCTTTACAGAATTACAGTTTCCGTTAATATCTATACATTTATTACAGTAAACTGTCATTCTGTCAAGCCAGACCCCACAATACCTTTGGATTGTTTTTTACGCTTAAAACAAGAGCTCATTGGGGTCTGGATTGACAATTTGACAGTTTTTTAATTCACCAAACATATAAAATGTAGCGAAAAAAAACTGTAATATTGTAAAGCCTGACCCCCATAAATTTAAAAACAAAAAAATTTATAATACCTTAATAATTGTTTGTTATAGTATGATTGATACTAAAAATAAAAAGGAGTTTATGTGATTAATAATTTTTTAAATTTTTCTAGCTTTGAAGACTTTCCAAAAGAAATACAGGACCTCGTTTTCCAAAACTGTGGTTTTTCATCGAAGATACATTTAACAAAAAAAGCCTATTACCAAAATTTTATTCAGGCAGAAACCGATCAAAAAATTGGACTCTACGGTGAAAATTTAGTTTTAAAAGGCATGAAGTTACAAGAAAAATTGAATTCCTTGGATGAGAACTTTAAAAATGAATTTTTAATTATTGAAAATAAATTTAATCCTTTCGACATTGAATATTGTGAACTTTTAAAAATCAAAAATTTGAAAATAGATCAATGTTCCATACTATTGAAAAAAAATGATGATGAAATTTTAAAAAATTCCAGCATCAATCCAAATTGGAAATATATTGTTCAGGGACTTTTTAATCAAGCAATGGCCCATCCTGAAGGATATTCAAATAGTTCACTTGTAAAATTATGTTATGCAAGTAATTCAGCATCCGAGGCAATTTCTCAACTGAATAATTTATCTATATTAAAAAAAGAAAAAGCTGCTTTAGAAATAGAGCAATCAGAAATTAATTCACAATTTTCAAAAGACGTGATTCATACTCAATATTTAGATTTTATCGCAGAAAAAGAAACAGAAAAAGAGGCCATCAATAATTCATATAAGAAAAAACAAGAAAAAATTCTTTTAAAAATAGCTAACCTTCCACTTATGAAAAACAATGAAAATTTCATTTATGAAGTATCCGGTGGCAAATCGAAGTTTCATGATCTAAAAATTCTTGTATTAGATCCTAATAATGCGCAAAAGTGGTCTGGTGATGGTAGTGGTAATTATATTGATAGAGTTGAAATAGAACCCGGCCAATCAATTATGCGTGGAATTTCAAAGGGCCGTCCTTTTCTTGCCATTAAATATAGTGAAAATGATAAGAAAAGAATATCCATTTTTTTTCAACGTTCTATATATAGACCGGATGATTGGTTTGAAAGTGGCGGAGGATTATTAGGGGAGTATAATGGCTCAAACGGCAAATATATGACGAGTCTGAGTGATATTATGTCTAAGAGTAATAAGCATGGAATGAATGCAGCTAAGTATTACCCAATGAAAATAGCTTTAAAGACATTACTTACCATAGGTATTTGCCAAGCTCCAAACAAACCAACATATAAACTTCTCGAGCAATAAGTAAAAAGCCATTTGTTAAAGTGCGAATGCGACACCTCATGTTGCCACGGGTGAAACCCGTGGTTCTCTAGAGCAATAAAGCTGTGAACCTGCGAGAAAATCAACTTAAAATTTTTAATCTGATGCTTATCTATAAAATCCATAAAATACAAACTTTTACCATAAGAAATAAAAGTCTTGGCAAGCCTTGAAAATTCTTGTATTAATAAAGCCTGCTAAGTTAAACTTCTTTTGTAAAGTTTGTAAGAATATTTAAAAAAAGCATGGGGTTTGTATTGGATAGAAACATTGACAGCGAAAATCATGATCACGACGATGAATCTCATGTATCAAGTTTGGAATCTAAAACCAGTCTTTTAGATGATGTATTGAATGAAAAACTCGAAGATGCTTTTCATAAACAAACCTACCAAATTATTTTGCATGACGTTGCCAAAATTGCAAGCGAATATGACCCAATCGACTTAGCTTATGCAGTAACAAGGCTTCCCCCAACTTCTCGCGTTGTTGTTTACGATAACCTCCCCGATGTCAATGCCAAAATCATTTTTATGATTAATACAGGCAACAAAACACGCTCTGCTATTTTTCGCCAGATTAATGACGATGAAATCAAGCAATTAGTTGAGCGCATGCCACCAGATGAGGCGGTCTTTGTTTTAGATGATTTGTCCAATCGCCGTTTAAAACGTCTTTTAGATTTGCTTGAGCCTAAAAAAGCCATGCGTCTTCGTGAGCTATTAAAGCATGACAGGCATAGTGCCGGTCGAATGATGACCAACGAATTTTTCTCTTTCAAAATGAACACCACAATTGGTGAAGTTTCCACCGTTATTCATGACAATCCTGGCATTGACTTAACACGCAGAGTATTTGTTACAAATGATGAAGGCGAGCTTGTCGGCTACGTTCCCGGCCGTGTTTTAATTGTTAATCCCGATTATGTTTTATTGAAGCAAGTGATGCAGCCGGTTCAGCATCAGGTGACAGCAGATGCTTCACGTGATGAGGTTGTCGATATTGTTGAGCGTTATAAGGTGCCAGGTCTTCCTGTTGTCGATAAAGAAGATCGTCTCATTGGTGTAATTACAGACGAAGATGTTATGGAAGCGATCGGAGACATTGCCGATGAAACCATTGCAACTATCGGGGGTACGTCCGAGGAAGTTGGTGAATATGAGGCCGTACTCACACGTTTTCTTTTACGAGCGCCTTGGCTTTTTGTCACATTACTAGCAGGTCTTACTACAGCAACTGCCATGTCTCATTTTAATAATCGTTACTGGTTTACCTTCGTTCCATTCTTTGTTCCTTTAATTACAGGAATGAGTGGAAATGTAGGTATTCAGTGTAGTACCATCCTCGTTCGTGGAATGTCAACCGGGCAACTTTCGCCAGGATCAAAACGAGAAGCAATCCGTAAAGAAATTGGAATGGGCCTTTTAATTGGCCTTACTTTTGGGGTTATTTGCGGAGTGGTCATTTATCTGCTCAGTATGTTTGGTCTAACACAAGCAAAAGGTGAACCTTTATTACTTGGTGTGACGGTTTTTGGTGGCGTTTTAGCCGCTTGTATGACAGCTTCTATTTTAGGGACATTGTCACCCTTCTTCTTTGTAAGGCTTCGCATTGATCCAGCTGTTGCATCAGGTCCTATTGTGACGGCTTTTAATGATTTATTGTCCACATTGATGTTTTTCTTTGTTGCTTGGATCGTTACGCTTTTATTTACTTTATAGTTTTTAACACCGAGGTCACATAGGAAGAATGAGAGAAATAAGAGTTTTATCTTGTTAGAGATTATGATACTCTTACCACGCAAATCCCTTGCTTCTCATTCAAATCAGATAGGCACAAAATTTTCAGGTTGAAGTAGAATCAGTGTTTATCTTATAAAATAACTATGGAACCGATACTGTACTTTAAAGTTCAAAAAAGAAATTTTGTCGAATATGTGCGTGTCGTT
>JBBSJT010000043.1:0-18270 GCA_038257035.1 Chlamydiia bacterium | reverse complement strand
CAGTAATTCAGGAGGTTGATATTATCGTGCTTATCGTGCCGCGCAGCGATCGTGCATATCCTGTAAAAAATCGTGTAGGTTATATTAAATAGCTTTTATTAACATTGCAAATTGTCACTTTCTAGCACAGTATATATAACCTGCTTATCCTACGATATAAAATCTTTGAGGATAGTCATGGCTTGGGCAAAGACCTCATCCTCAGACTTATTAGCATCGAGTGTATGGATGCGGTGATTGTCCTTCAATGCCAAATCCCGGAATCCTTTTTGCACAAGTTTATGAAACTCAAGACCTTCAGATTCAATCCGGTCAACTTCACCAGTATTCGCGTTTTCTTTTCTGGTTCTTTTTGTTCTTTCAAGACCGACTGCAGGATCAACATCCAAAAAAAATGTCAAATCAGGTTCCAGTTCATCACAAACAAGTGAACAAAGATTTTTTATTTTTTCAACGCCCAAGCCTCTTGCTAAGCCTTGATAAACAACAGAAGAATCGTTAAAGCGATCACAAAGAACGATCTTTTTTGCTTTTAAAGCCGGAACGATGAGTTCTTCCAAGTGCTGAACACGCGCCGCAAGAAATAAAAGAAGTTCTGCTTGCCTACCAACTTTGAATTCAAAATCGCGATCAAGAAGCCAAGAGCGAATATGATCGCTAAGTTTTGTGCCACCGGGCTCTCTTGTTTTAACAAGTTCAAGCCCGTGATGTAAAAGTTCTTGTTCAATGCGATTGATCAAGGTCGTTTTTCCGGCACCTTCGCCGCCTTCAAATGTGATCAGCATTATTTATCTTCATCTTCTATTTCTTCATCATTAACGATTTCATCTTCAACGATTTCTTCGTCTAGTACTTCTTCATCGAGAATTTCATTGTTTTCAGATGTTTCATCGATTACTGCATGGCCGTTTAACTGGGGCTCAGCTGTTGAGTTTACAGAAGCTGTCGCCTCTTCATCCACACGATCTTCACTTTCCATTTTTTGAACAGCAATAAGAAGGCCGTCATCTATAAGATTGACAAGTTTTACGCCTTGAGTGTTTCTTCCCATCACGCGGCTGTCACGCATATTAATGCGGACGGTTTGTCCTGTTGAAGACATCATCAGAACGCTGTCTTCATCAGATACTTTCAATGCTGCAACAACGTTTCCGTTTCTTTCGCTTGTAACAATCGATCGAACCCCAACACCGCCACGATTAGTTTGACGGAAATCATCTACTTGTGAACGTTTACCAAACCCATTTTCACAGACAACAAGAATAGTTTCATTGCCATCTACAACTTCGCAACCCACAACATAATCGTTTTCACTTTTCAGGGAAACGCCTCTAACACCTCTTGCCGTACGACCCATCGAGCGCACATGGCTCTGATCAAAGCGAACAGCCATTCCATTATGGGTAAAGAGCATCACTTGGTTGTTTTCTTTGACAAGTAGCGCAGCAATCAATTCATCGCCTTCATCGATCGTTAGAGCCCAAACCCCTTTTCTACGTTGATTGCTAAATTCGTTAAGATCGGTCTTTTTAACAACACCTTTTTTAGTTGCCATCAAAATGCAGGCAGTGTCTTCAAAAGTTGCTACTCTTAGGACTGTTGCAATTTTTTCTTCGGGTTTAATGTCTTCTAACAAATTAACGAGTGGCTTGCCTTTTGATTTACGGCCGCTTTCAGGAATCTGCCATACTTTAATCCAATAGCAACGCCCAAGATTTGTAAAGATCAGTAGGTAATCGTGGGTGGATGCAATATAAAGAGCTTTAAGCGAATCATCGACACGTTTTAAGTTAACCCCTGTGATACCAACCCCTCCCCTTCTCTGTTCTCTGAATGTGGACGCAGGCATACGTTTAATGTAATCATCTTTTGATATGGTGATAATCACTTCTTCGTTAGTAATTAGATCTTCCATGTTCATTTCGCTTTCAGCGGCAATGATTTGAGTCTTTCTTTCTGATTTATGATTTTTTTGAATTTCAAGAAGTTCATTCCTAATAATTTCTTTTACCATAGCTTCGCTTGCAAGGATTGCGCGGTAGTGGTCAATCTTTTTAAGAAGGTCTTGGTACTCTTCATTAATCTTATCGTGCTCTAAGCCAGTTAACTGATACAATCTCAAATCAAGAACTGCTGTAGCTTGCCTGTCAGTAAAGCTAAAACGCTCCATTAACTCTTTTTTAGCTTCTTCTTTTGTAGCGCTTGCACGGATAAGCTTAACAACTTCGTCCAAATGATCAATAGCTTTTAAGTAACCTTCCAAAATATGAGCTCGAGCTTCTGCTTTATTAAGCTCAAATCTTGTACGTCTTCTAACAACTTCAATGCGGTGATCGACCCATGCCGTAATCATCTGCTTGATTGTCATCGTCTTAGGCATGCCTTTATCAAGCGCTAACATGTTACAGCCAAAAGTAACTTCCAAGTCTGTAAACTTATAAAGTTGATTGATTGTAACTTCAGGAACTTCGTTGCGTTTTAATTCAAAAACCATGCGCATCCCGTCTTTATCAGACTCATCACGCAAATCAGAAATTCCAGTCATGGTTTTGCTGTTAACAAGTTCTGCAACATTCTCGATCAAGCGTGCCTTATTAACTCCATAGGGAAGTTCGTCGACAACAATGCGTTGGCGATCAGGCATGTTTTCGTTGTCTTCAACACGCAACACTCCGCGAATGGTTAATTTTCCGCGTCCCGTATGAAAAGCTTCCTTTATACCACGATAGCCACAGATAATACCACCTGTAGGAAAGTCTGGACCCGGCATGACTTTCATGATTTCATCAACAGAGGTTTCAGGCGTTTCAAGTATGAGGAGTGTAGCTTTTATGAGTTCATTTAAATTATGTGGTGGAATGTTTGTTGCCATTCCAACAGCAATTCCTGAAGAGCCGTTACAAAGTAGGTTTGGAAATTTCGCAGGAAATACGGTTGGTTCTTTTTTTGTTTCGTCATAGTTTGGAATGTGATCGACAGTATCTTTATCAAGATCTTCCATTAACTGAACCGACGCTGCTGTTAGGCGAGCTTCAGTATAACGCATAGCAGCCGGAGAGTCCCCATCGACCGAACCAAAGTTTCCTTGACCATCGATCAACTTATAGCGCATCACCCAAGGTTGCGCAAGTCTGACAAGCGTCGGGTAAATGACTTGATCTCCATGAGGGTGGTAATCTCCGGATGTATCCCCGGAAATTTTAGCGCATTTACGGTGTTTGCCACCGGGAGACAAATTCAATTGGCGCATCGCATATAAAATACGTCTTTGAGATGGTTTTAGACCGTCTCTCACGTCAGGCAAGGCTCTTGAGATAATCACGGACATCGAATAACGAAGGTAACTATCCTTCATCTCGTCTTCGATATTTCTTCCAATAATAGTTTCATTTTTCGTATAGGACATAAATTTTCACCTTTCCTTATATGTCAAGACTCTTAACTGAGAGCGCGTGTTGTTCAATAAATGCTCTTCGTGGGGGAACATCCTCACCCATTAACATCGTAAACATGTGGTCGGCAGCAATTGCGTCAGGCAATGTCACTTTAATCAATGTTCGTTTATCAGGATCCATGGTCGTTTCCCATAATTGATCCGCGTTCATCTCTCCAAGACCCTTATAACGTTGGATCTCTACGCCTTTTCGTCCATTAGCTCGTAAGAAATCAATCACTTCACGCATTGTGTAATAAATGACAGATTTATTATCTTCTTCAATCACTTCGAAAATAGGTCCGTCAGCAATTTGATATTGCTGTAACTGCATGCCATACTTTTGAAGACGCGTAAGAAGATCAGCCAAGTACTCCTCATCATAAATTTCAACGAAATTTAAACGTTTCGGATAAAAAACTTTCATCTCTTCGGTTACTTCTGCAGCAGGAATAGAAGCTAAAGTTTCTTCGTGAAGATTTCTTTGAGCCACTTCATTGGAAACACGAAGCTCTTCCATTTCTTCTTGCGAATAAGCAAATTTTGCACCCGAAACTAAACTTAGTTGGAATTGAGGCAATATGCCGTTTGAGTTTTTTCCGCCCAAAAACTCACGGAACGAAATCCCTTTACGTTCAATACGAGAAATAAAAGATTCCAGTTCCAAAATTAAATTAAGAAGGGCTTTTAACTCTTCTTTTGGTAATGCTTCTGTCTGATTTGGTAATTTAACAGAGATGTCGCTTATGCCAAGTTCAAGCAAATATTCGTCCATATCTTTTTCGGAATGGATATAGCGGCCTATTTTTTTTCTGGTAACCTTATATAAAGGTGGCTGTGCAATATAGATGAAATTATTTTCAATCAAAGCCGGCATATGACGATAAAAGAAAGTCAAAAGGAGTGTTCGAATGTGAGATCCATCGACATCAGCATCCGTCATGATAATAATTTTATGATACCGAAGTTTTTCAAGTTGAAATCCATCACGGCCAATTCCGCAGCCAAGGGCAGAAATCATCGTGCCAACCTCGGTGTTTTGTAAAACACGCTCAAGTCTTGCTTTTTCTACGTTTAAGATTTTACCGCGTATAGGCAAAATTGCTTGATAACGTCGATCCCTTCCTGATTTTGCAGATCCTCCCGCAGAATCTCCCTCAACAATGTAAATTTCGCAGAATTCCGGGTTTTTCTCTTGGCAGTCGGTTAGTTTCCCGGGGAGTCTTGAGCTATCCAAAGCAGATTTTCTTAATGTGAGCTCTCTTGCTTTTCTTGCAGCTTCTCTTGCTTGTGCCGCAATAATTGCTTTATCTGCGATCATTTTTGCAACAGCTGGATTTTCTTCCAAATAAATAGCAAGCTCTTCGCCGGTAATTTGCTGAACGACTGATCCTACATCGCTATTTCCAAGACGCTGCTTAGTTTGCCCTTCAAATTGTGGATTTGCAACCTTTGCGGAAATAACAGCCGTAAGTCCTTCGCGCATATCTTCACCTGTAAGGGAGATTTTGTCGCTTTTCAGAAGATTATGACCTTTGATGTAGTTATTCAAAACGCGGGTTAATGCTGTTGAAAATCCTGTTAAATGAGTTCCGCCATGACGTGTTGCAATATTATTCACATAGGAAAGAATCGTTTCATTATAGGTGTCGTTCCACTGCAACGAGATTTCAACTTCGATTGGTCCATCATCGCCATTCTTTTTGCCAAGAAAATAAAGGGGCGTAGGGAAAAGGGGTTTTTTATTTTCGTTAAGATAAGAAACGAAAGAGAGAAGACCACCGCTATAGCAAAAATTGACATCTTCTTTATCTTCGTGACGTTCGTCATGAAAATAAATGTTGATGCCTCGATTTAAAAATGCAAGCTCACGAAGTCTGTTTGCTAAAATGTCATAATCAAATTCTTTAATGACCATAATGGTGTTATCCGGCCAAAACGTAATTTTTGTTCCGCGTTTTGATGACTCCCCGACAATACTCATTTGTTTGGATACAAGGCCTTTAGCAAATTCCATTTCATAAGTTTGGCCTTGTTTAAAAACATGAACAATCATTCGTCTTGAAAGTGCGCAAACGCAAGAAATTCCAACCCCGTGAAGACCGCCTGAAACTTTATAGGTATCTTTATCGAATTTACCGCCGGCATGCAAAACTGTCATAACAACTTCAAGGGCTGTAACATCGCGCCCTTTTTTTTGGGATTCTTTTTCATGGCGCTCAACAGGAATACCACGGCCGTTATCTTCGATCGTAATTGAGTTATCTTTATGTAATGTGACATGGATGGCGGAACAAAAACCTGCCATTGCTTCATCAATACAGTTATCAACAACTTCATACACAAGTTGGTGCAGGCCGTTTACTCCGGTATCGCCGATGTACATTCCGGGACGCTCTCGGACAGCTTGCAAGCCCTCTAGAACTGTAATAGAACTTGCATCATAATCTTTTACAATTTCAGAATTTTCTGAATTTATCGTTTCGTTGCTCATTTTAAAACCTTGCTATAAAAGCTTTTTTTAACCCATGCGAAATAGAATTGTTTTAATCACTAACTTAGGGAATCTCTTCCTTAAGGCATTTAACAGGCGTATTTTTTCGTGTTGATTTAACAAACTGTAAAGTGTTGAATTCTTTACCTTAACATATAAAACACCTTCTTGAAAACTGACAGCTACTGCCATCGTTGCGAATTTTGGTCCGATAATATCTGGCCAGGCAGCGAGCAGAAGATCGGGACGACCTTGAAAGGTCACGTCAATCTTAGATAAAGCATTTGTCAAAAGATCCGAAACCCGACGTGTAGTAATGCCGGGACCGTCATAATTTTTTGGTTTTCGATAAACCGACATCATATCTTAACTCACCTTACGCAAAATGATTATGTAAGCCAGCTGCACTCTTACCTGAAAATGTCTCTTTCGTCGAACTTGAGCTAGTTCCAAGTCCTTCTCAAGACCGCTTACGCTTCCATTTTCAGGAAAAAGTTCGCTTTGGCTTCCAAAGAATCATTTTTCGCGTAAGGCGAGTTTTAAAACCCGTTCAAGAAAGTTTATTATAACATTTGCGCTCGGAGTTAGCAAGTTTTTTATCCATTCTTTTTCCTTTTTTAAAAAGAATAATTTAAAGAAAGAAGCGCCGAAATTGCCATCCATCTAACGCGGTTAAAATGACTGTCATAAACGATGGGAATTAACTGATTATCTTGTTCAACAAGTAAAAAAGTTCTATCGCGACCTTTTGTTGCTTTAAATGATTCATAATTAACCACGGCACCAATTGATAATCTTTGATTGATTTGATAAAGCGCGCCAAAAGATAAAACAATACCTCCACCCTTTGCAGTATGTTCAAAGTCCTTAAAAAAATCCTCTCTCAAATTCCAATGTCCCAGGCCTTTAAAAAAGGCAAAATGATACTCAAAAGTTGCAAGTAACTGTAAATTGCATGTTGCTTCAAAGTTCATGTCGAATCCAAGGTATGGACCGTGCCATCTTGAAGTATAAGAACTATTTAAACCATATATGTAACCGATCATTTCAGGATCATGGGTATAAATCAACAGCGTACCATTTTTCATTTTAAGGTATTGTTCATGAAAAGAATAACCGACAAGTGGCATCAATTTTAAGTGCTCTTTTAAAACAAATTGACGTCCAAAAGCACCTGAAACATCATAAACATGACCGCCTTTCGCATCGGCTATGGATCTTGAGTATTCTTCCGTTCGATTATTTCCATGGTAGTCAGAATCCTGATTTGTACCGCTTAACGTAATGCCATAGTCAGCCCCGAGACGTGCATAAAAACCATCATCCGCAAGCATTTTTAGCTTACCTTCAAAATTTAAGCTTTGTAAATTTTTCCATTCAAGCTCAGAGAGAATGTCTGGCGTGCCGCCCGGCACTCCAATATCCCAACTTAACCGATCCTGCCGGTAACCAGTTTGAAAATCCACCTCATAAGAGCAAATTCCTGCGCTTAAGAAGCCCCCCCCTGCTAACAAACAACACACTAATTTATAAATATTTTTTTGCATTTTTACACCTTTAAAGTAGGCAACTTTAGCAATTTAAATGTTTATTGTAAATCTGAATGTCAAAAATTTTTTATATTATTAAATATCTTAATCTGATAAACAGAAGTTATGAGGGAAGGATCTACCATATTATCAATAATTACAAAAAACAACCTTCCGTAATTATGGCAATTAAACCTATCAAGGAGATTCTCTATGAAAAAAATCATTATATTATCATTATCCATTTTCGCTGCGTTTAGCGGTAATCTATCTGCTCAATGCCAAAGCGGTCAGTGCTATCAAGGTCAAGGATATCAAGGTCAAGGATACCAAGATCAAGGATACCAAGGTCAAGGATATCAAGATCAAGGATACCAAGGTCAAGGTTATTACCAAGGTAAAGGATATTATCAAGGTCAAGGATACAAAGATCACGATCATGGATACCAAGGTCAAGGTTATCAAGCCCAAGGATACTATAGCCAAAGTCAAGATTACCAAAGTAAGGGATACAAAGATCACGATCATGGATACCAAGGTCAAGGCAGATTAGGAGATGCTAATCAAACTATGTACGATCAAAATAGATCAATGTATGATCAAAATAGATCAATGAAAGATGGAAGATATAACGATGGAAAACTACACGATGGAAAATATAGCGATGGAAGATATAACGATGGAAGCTCTACAATGTATGATCAAAATAGATCAATGAAAGATGGAAGATATAACGATGGAAGCTCTACAATGTATGATCAAAATAGATCAGATGTTACAGGTGCAAGAGGAGCAACAGGTGCTATGGTTTCTGATGCTGATTTAACAAAACGTGTTCAAGATGCAATTGCTCCAGGGTATTTTTCTAAAGGTTATGAGCGTGTAACTGTTCGTGCTAATGGCGGAACAATTATCTTACAAGGATATGTTGAAAATCATGATGATAAACAGTCTCTTGAAAATGCCGTTAGAAAAATTGATGGAGTTAGAGACATTAACAACCAAGTAATGGTTCAATCTGCATATGGCGCAACAGGCATGAATGGCAATAGAGGCCTAACAGGCGCAACCGGTTATGCAGGTACAACTGGTTATAGTGCAACAGATGCCCGCGAATTTCCACAAGATCGTGCAGCAACAGCTGAAGATTCTCAAATTAACAAAAGAATTCGCGATCAAGTTAGCCGTGGTTGGACATGGGATAGCTACAAAGAAGTTACATTAGACACTAAAGATGGTGTTGTAACTTTAAAAGGTAGTGCAAATCGTGAAGTTGATTTACAAAAATTAATCACAGAAATTAAAAAAATTAATGGCGTAAGATCTGTGCAGACAGATGTAAACCTAAAATAGAGGTGAAATATGGGACGCATGCTAATATTATGGCTATTAGGAGTTCCCTTCTTTCTTTTAATTATATTAAAACTAGTTGGGATCATCTAAAAAAAAGGGGGGGGTAAAAACTCCCCCTTTTTTTTTTAAATTTAAATACTCTCTTTTTTTTTATTCCGATCCAATGTAAATGTAAAAGAGAAGTTAAAAATAAATTTTACCGAGGTTTTTATGTTAAGCACAGTTCTTTTAATTGTTTTGATTCTTTTGCTTGTTGGCGCATTACCTTCATGGCCACATAGCGCTAATTGGGGATATGGTCCAAGTGGTGGGCTAGGTCTTATTTTGGTAATTATCATCATTCTCGTCCTTCTTGGCCGAATTTAATCACCCCACTCTATTAAGCTCGAGCGCTTAAGCGCTCCGGGCTTTTCTTTTTCTATTCTTTATTTTATCCCGAAAGATGTCATTTACTTTCAACTGTAGATATCAGGTTTTAGATCTATTTGTTAAGCCATGCACCATTTCAGACCTTAAGCTCTTTTATTTTAAATGGGGCAATACTTTTCTACCGATTACCGCGCATACGCATTAAGCTAATGCTTCAAATTTCTTAAATAAAAAAGCTTAAGAGTGATTATAAAGCAGGCCTACAGCCTGCGTTTTTATTTCTCAACATACCTAGGGCGTTGCCCCTAGGCTTTTATAAACCAGGGCTTTGCCCTGAAAAACCGTCTTTTCAGGCTGAAGGCCTGTTTTTTAACAGCCTAGGGCATCGCCCTAGGTATGATATTGTATAAAATGCAGGCTGTAGGCCTGCTTTATAATTATCCTAAAATACTTTCTTTAAGTAACTTACTCCTTAGCTTAATGCGTATGCGCTGCCGCGGTAAGGGCAATTGATCTAATTATATTTTTAAATGATATGGGAGTGAATATGGAAAATTGACAAAAAAAAGCGGAGAGGATGTCTCCGCTCGGGAACTTTCAGCTATAGACCATTTAAGGTTGGGCTTTTATGTCGATTTTTAAATCGGGCTTTGCCTTATTATCATCAGATTTATCATCTTCATCATCTTCGTCATCTTCATCGTCTTCATCATCATCTTCGTCATCATCGTCGTCATTATTATCATCATTCAATTTCTTTGCTTCATTATCTTTCTTGATACAAAGAGCAAAACGTTTTGCTTTTTGCTGTTGGATATCATCCAACATAGAAGAGATTTGACTTTGATCGGTGATGCCGTTATTTTTTAAAACAGTAGAAAAGATCTCTAAAAGAGTTTCTCTAAATAATTTAACTGCCGCTTGACGCTGCGTTGGATCCTTCAATGGGTTTGGATTCATTTTAGAAGCTTTATCTTCTACAGTTTTAATGACTTCTTTATCTTTCTCATTTAAACCTTTTATAATCGGCTCCCATTTATCTTTTGCTACATTAAATTTAACAAAAGTTTCTTTAACGAAAATATCAGGA
Organism: Chlamydiia bacterium; assembly: GCA_038257035.1. Classification (GTDB taxonomy): domain Bacteria; phylum Chlamydiota; class Chlamydiia; order Chlamydiales; family Parachlamydiaceae; genus JBBSJT01. The sequence continues at coordinate 8,002 of JBBSJT010000043.1, read as the reverse complement.
AAATAAGCAAGCAATAGCTCTTTTGAACATTCAACGTCTTTTGGAGCTTGAATTGCTGTGCTGCCCGTTACAACAACAGCTGGCCCATCAGCCATAACATTTCCAGTAGTCAGGCATGCAGAGATGCCCATCAAAAATGACAACAACTGTTTTTTTAAAACCAGTTTTTTCACGATTCCCCCTTTATGGTACTAATAAATTCTTGAATTTTGAAATTAGCATGATCTCGTTTTTTTTTGCAGTCTTTTTTTTTAAGAAATCTTATTGAGCATCTGTGACACAGCGAAATCCATAAGTACCATTGACCGTTCCCGGATTGTTTTTGTGTCTTCTTGAACAACGAAGATCTTCTTTCAAGCTCTTCCAGCAACCACCCCTTAGCACCCTGTAGACACCTTGTAGTGGGCCCATTGGGTTTTCAGGTTCTTGAATGGATACTTCATAATAATTATAGCCATACCAATCATAGCACCATTCGTAGACATTTCCTGACATATCGTAGAGCCCGTAATCATTTGCAGGATAGCTTTTTACGGGGGTTGTATCGGAACTAAAGAAATTGCTTTCAGTTTTTTCAATGTCATCACCTGTCGGATACAACACACCCTCAAGTCCCCCATAAGCTGCAATTTCCCATTCAGCCTCTGTTGGAAGTCGCATGCCCACCCATTTTGCATAAGCCATCGCCCCATACCATGTAACGCCTACAACAGGATGCTTTGCATACCCCGATTCAATACTTAATTTGCCACCGCTTCGTTTTATTCTTGAATCGCGTAAGCGAATTACATCTTGGTGGTTGCTATCTTTTTCTCCGCCAAGAATGTCAAGAAAGCGCACAAATTGCTCATTGGTTACGGGATGTATATCAATTGCAAAACTGCTTAAGTGCACTTGGTGCCTTGGTGTTTCGTCGCGATTGCCTCCGTTGCTTCCTCTTAAGAAATTACCTTCCGGAATAACGATCATCTCGGTTCTTAAGGGTTGTATATTTTTAACTTCTTTTTGTTCCGGCATGTAGTGTTTAACTGTTGTATCAATCTGAAAAATAGCAGCAGGATCAGGATCAACTTCCGGTCTTTTAAGTTCTGCTGTATGAAAAACAGGCTTTAGTACATGTGCGCTTGTGGCTTCTTGAGTTGAACTCAATTGACATGCAACTTCACTTACTGATTCCATAACGTCTGCTATCTCACATTTCTGTACGCTCTTAAATTGAATTTCATCTGTTGCAATTTTGACAGGCTTTGTCTCAGGAATTTTTTCTACACTTACAATTTCTTCTTTAACTTTTTCTTTGATAGCCACATCTAAAAATTGAGGTGCCAATTGTGGCGCAACTCTGGCAGTTTGCATTACATCTTCTAGACAAGGAAGAATCACTTCAGGTCTTTTTGCAGGATCGCTATTTAAACAATTTTTAATAATGGAATCCCAGCCTTTTTGGTATTCAGGGAACTTCATGGATGGCATCTGGAAATAACCCTCCGGAAATTCATTCATTAATAGGAAATAGGTTAAAACGCCAAAAGCATAAACATCAGATTTTCTGTCGACGTTTTTTTGGTTGTCCAACCGTTTTTGCTCGGGTGCTAAAAAGGCAAAGCTTTGCAAAAATGAAGTATGAAGAGGATTGAGTTTTTGGTTGTCGATCGCAGGATTCGGGTATTTTTCAACACTATTTTTTGTAAGTCCAAGAAGAGATGTGAGCCCTAAATTTTCTGCCACATTTTTATAAATTCTTGTCAAAACCGCAGACGGCCCAATAACCTTGGTTAACCCAAAGTCTGAAATGGAAACTTCAAGATTGCCATTTTTAGTTTTACCCATTAAAATGTTGTTTAACTTCAAATTTCCATGAGCAATTGATCTCTTATGGTGAGCATAGTCTAAGCCAAGCGCCACTTGTGATAAAATCTGAAAAATACGCTCTTCGCTTAATTTATTTTGATCACCGATCAAATATTTAGCTAAATTGGTCGTTTCCAACATATCATCAACCACACAATCCATTACAAGAAAATATTGACCTTGAAAAAATGAAATGTTATGGATTTTTACAATATTGGGATGCTCTAGCGTTGAAAGTTGTGAGACTTCATCTTCAAAGCGTTGAATAAAGGCTCTATCGGTGGCAAGTTCTTCAGGAAGAATTTTAAGGGCATAATGTCTTTTCATGTAGCGATGTTCAGCCAAATAAACAATCCCAAAGGAACCTTGTCCAATCTGTTTAATAATGATATAATCGCCAAGAGTCTTAGATTCCATTATCCTAATTTCCATGAGTTTTTCCTTTTAACCAATTTTAAAACGTATCATACATATTCTATAAAAAAAGGATAAGAAAAATTCGTAGGTTCTCAAAACTAGATGACTCTGTTAAGTTTTACCCCATAAGCTATTTTTTTCAACAACTTCATTATATAATTACATAAACATTAACACAAAAAAATAATTAAAAATAAATAAACACTGACAAGCAACCCTTTTAATCTATTTAATTGCAAAACAATCAATTAAATGCTTTAATAAGGGTAGATGTTATGTAACTACGGTGGTTTATGGAAAAAAAACTAACTAACCTTGATGATGCCGAGTTAATTCGAGAAGCCATGCGACTTCAACGCTCGCGATCAGTCTCGTTAATTGAATCAACGGAAAAAAATAACCAAAAAATCTTAAAATTACAAGAGAATGCAATTCTCAAAAAAAAATCTTTTGACCAAGGATATGAACTCTGTATTAAAGAATTAGAAAGTCACTCCACTAATGAAACATCGTTAGAGGATAATCCTCTTACTGCCAAAACATATGAAATGGAAGAAGAGGCAAAAAAAACTGTTGATAGTATGGAATTTTGGACAAATTACTTACAAAACTCCACAAAAATTCAATATCTCGTCAATTATTCTGACGAAATGCTCCTTGAGCTGTATGATCTTGCAAGAATTTATTACGAAAATAAACATCATCAAAAAGCTATAAAAATATATACTTTCCTAACTTTGTTAAATCCGGATATTCCTTCCTTTTGGGTTGGACTTGGCTTGGCATTAGAGGATAATAATCAAATTTTAGAGGCTATAGAAACATTCGAAAAAGCTATTGCAATAACGCCTCATAAATTTACAGCTTACTTAGGGTTAATTCGCTGTAGTGAAAAACTTCAAGATTTTAATAAAATCAGCGCGCAACTGACAAAGGCATGCGAAAATGAAGAACTTAAAGGTGATGCAATAGCAGCCTTGGAATATATATCTAGCAAAACAGAAATTGGGGGTTAATATGGAGCCAACAAGTAAAGGTGGTTTTATAAATAGATTAGGAAATCTGGTTAATATAGAAAAGAAGGGAACCGAGGCAACTAAAAACAAGCTGATGGGAAGCAAAACACCTATTTCAAAGAATGAGGTAAGGACTGAAATTAAACACGATTTCAAACAAATGGCAGAAAATTACAATGATTATAAGGAAAGACGTACAACACAAGTGGGACCAATGGGAAGAAGGCTAGATCAAGACTTGATGAATCATATTAAATCTACACTTATAATGGCTGGCAATAGCTTTCGCGAGGAGTTGAGACCTTTAGCAAAAGATCTTAAAGATCTTTTGGTAGCCGACGATTCCTCCCCCCGTAGTTTCTGTACAATTGAAAGTAGAGAAAAAATCGTAAATTTTTTAAAACCTTATTACCCTGGGGAATTTGAACCCGCCCAAACTAGTAAGCCACCAACTAGACCTTTGCAGGAAGCTCCTTTAAGCAATGTGACAAATAGAGGTAATGAATTTAAACCTAATCTTACCAAGATAATCGAGAACTACAATGATTTTAAAAACCTACGATTAAAAGAAGGTCTCGGCAGGAACCTTATTTTAGACTTTAAGACTTACAATGAGATTAGATCTATATTGAAGGAGGGAGGCAATGTCCATCATAAAGAATTAGAACCAATAGCAAAAGAGCTAAGACAGAAGTTAGCAGAAATCGATGGAAGCCCCTTAATGAATCGCCTAACAGATAATGATATAGCTGTTCTGAGGGATTTTTTAAAACTTTACCCTGAAAAATAATAACAGAATTTCCCCCATGCTTTAATCTTTCAATTGTCTCTATAATATCACCTAAGTTTCCGAAAGTTTCAACGTGTAAGCCCCTTTTTTTCTTCACTCCTTCATAGCTATTTCTATTAAATAAGGAGAGGGCAAAAAATTGTATTCAATAGCATTTTCTCGATCTCCTAGATCCTCCTTTCGAAGAACCTCCCTTGGAAAAGTGCAAAAAAATAATATTGCTATAGTTCAAGTGAGATCTGTATTTTACTTTTAATATTTACCATTTTGTGGTATCTTGAACGTTTTACTTAAGACTAGAAAATTTTTAAATCGAGTGATCATGGATAAACGAACTTTTATTTTTGTACTGTCGCTAACTTTTATTCTATTTGGCGTCAATGTATTTTTTCAGCAGCGCGATCAAGCCGCTAAACAAGAATGGCTTGCAAGACAAGAGCTTAAAAAAGCTCAAACACCGGTGGCGTCAGATGCTAGTCCATCTACAAAACAAGCTCCTTTTGTAGCTAAAACACCTTTACCGAGCAATGATAAAACAGAAAATGTTGCCGAAAAATTTTATGTCATTGAAAACGATTACCAACAACTTGTGTTTTCTAACGTTGGCGCGGCTTTAGTCGAGATCAATCTTCCTTTTAAAACAGAAGAAAACCAACGCAGCGTTGTTAAAGAAACTCAAGTTGATAGAGACTTGATCGATGATCACCCAAAAAACAGCCAATTTCCACTCAGACCTTATTTTACACCGGGTACCGACACAAAAGACTTGGTGGCTCATGAAGCTGGTAAACTTGGGGGCTATTACCCTCTTTTAAGACGAGGAATTGTTGAAAGGGACAATAAAACAATCAAAGGCATTTCACCTGAATATTATGCAGCCAATATTGTTTCAGAATTTCCTGAAGATGCAAGTCTTGTTTTTGAATTAAAAGAATTTACAAAAACATCAATTAGTTTTGAAGCAACTCAAGACCACCGTCGCATTCTCAAAACATATTCTGTTGAAAATGAAAAAGATGCACCTTACGTTATCAATTTAAGTGTTAAGGTTGATGGCGATAGTCGAGGGCTTTGGATTATTTCAGGCGTTCCTGAAGTAGAATGGATTTCAGGTGCTATAGCCCCTTCTCTTAAATATCGCATCACACGAAATAATAAACCGGAAGTTGTTCTGTTAGGCCTTCCAGAAGCAAAAAAACCTAGTGTTTTTGAGTCTATCTACCCTGACTGGTTGACAAACTCAAATGGTTTCTTTGGTGTAATCCTTGATCCTGTAACAGCAATTGATTCAGGTCTTAGCGCACAATACGTTCCCGGTAAAAATGTTCCATCTCGTCTTACTAAGGTTGATGAGATTTATCATAAATTCAAAGCAGAAGATATGCCGGGCTACATGATGCAATTGCCATTGAATAGCAAAGGCGGAACAATGGAGTTCAGGCTCTTTACAGGTCCATTTGCTAGTGGAATTTTAAAGACTGTGGATAGTGTTTATTCCGATGCTGCAACGGCTTACAATCCTGATTACATTGCCTCCCAAACATTTCATGGCTGGTTTGCGTTTATCTCAGAGCCATTTGCTAAGTTCTTGTTTGTTCTAATGAGCTTCTTTCATTATCTCACAGGCTCTTGGGGATTTTCAATTATACTATTGACAGTTGCTTTAAGACTCATGCTTTATCCATTAAATGCTTGGTCGACAAAGTCCATGCTTAAAATGCAAAAAATTGCCCCACAAGTTACGGCAATTCAGGAAAAGAATAAAAAAGATCCTAAAAAGGCCCAGATAGAAATCATGGATCTCTATAAAAAAGAGGGCGTGAATCCAGTTTCCGGCTGTTTTCCTCTATTGATTCAGATGCCATTTTTGATTGGTATGTTTGATTTATTGAAATCGACATTCGAGCTTAGAGGTGCAAGTTTTATTCCTGGTTGGATCAATGATTTATCAGCTCCCGACGTACTTTTTTCTTGGGACAAACCTTTATTTTTTATCGGAAATCAATTTCACTTGCTACCAATTTTGTTGGGTCTTGTCATGTTTCTTCAGCAGAAAATGTCAAGTACTGCACCAAAAGATGTATCTTTGATGACAGAACAACAAAGACAACAACGCATGATGGGTTATATTATGGCGGCTGTTTTTGCAATTATGTTTTATAATTTTCCATCAGGATTAAATATTTACTGGCTATCTTCTATGCTGCTTGGTATATTACAACAGTGGTGGACATCAAAGAAAATGGCAAATACAACACAATTAGTGCTAAAAACAAAATGATCGTGACTCAATGCAGCTTTGGGAAAAATATTTAGAAGGCCTTAGGACGGAACTTGGGGCCGAAACAGTTGATAAATGGCTAAAACCGTTAAAGGTTGTCAATTTTGATGCCTGCAACTTGTTTTTAGAAGCAGACAGATTCCAGCTTATCTGGTTTGAAGAACATTTGCGAAAAAAAGTTTTAGCAGAATTTAAGAATAACAACAATAAAAGTATTCGAGTTCATGTAAAACTCCCCTCTCAAGCAGCTATTGAAAAAACATCTCGACCAAAATCAAAGGTCGAGATCGTTCCTAAATTAAGCATCCAGTACGAAGAGTTAAATCCTCTTTGTACTTTTGAAAGTTATGTATCAACAGAAAGTGATTTACTAGCCTATAAAGTTCTTTGCCAAGCTTGCGGTATCGATGAAGCCACTGGAAAGCCAAGCGATCAGATAAAATTGGATCTTGGTTCATTCAACCCAATCTATCTTTATGGTATCAAGGGCTCTGGTAAAACCCATCTTTTACAAGCTGCCACACACGCTCTAAGAAATCGTGGACTAAGAGCTATTTATGCAAGTGCAGACAAATTCACAGATCATGTCGTAACAGCCATCCGCGCAAGCGAAATGAGCCATTTTAGGCAGGCCTACCGCAATGTTGATGCTTTAATCATCGATGATGTTCATATTTTTTCAAGAAAAGCTGCCACACAAGAAGAATTTTTCCATACGTTTAACGCTCTTCAATTGGAAGGCAAGCAGATAATACTATCATCAAGTGTTGCACCTGCAGAATTGCACCTCATCGAGCCAAGATTAGTGAGTCGCTTTGAATGGGGTATTGTTTTACCTCTTGCAGTTTACACAAAAGATGAGTTGAAAAAGATTTTAAACCAAAAAGCAACAAGCTTAAACTTCTATCTCCACCCAAAACTGATCGACTTTTTCCTTGAAACATTTGCAAGCAATTGTAAATACCTTATTCGCGCACTGGAAGCTCTCATTTTAAGAACTCACCAAACAGACAAAATGATGACAGTACCAATGGCAAAACAAATTCTTGCTGATTTAATCGAAGAAGAAGCACATAATACATTAACACCTGAAAAAATCTTTAAGGTTGTCGCAGAACAGTTTGGTATTAAAGCCGAAGATCTTTTTGGCAAAGCCCAAAACCGTGATATTGTACTACCTAGGCAAATTGCCATGCACCTTTGCCGCACGGAACTTAAACTCCCGTACATGAAAATCGGCGACCTTTTTTCAAAAGACCATTCAACAGTGATGGCAGGTGTTAAGGGAATTCAAAAATCATTGGACAACGATGTGACAGAGGTGGCCGGGCATTGGTACACTATCTTCAAAAAACTCAAAAGCTAGTAAGTCAAAATATTGATAAGTGTATACAGGTTCTACTTCAAACTGAAGATTTAGACCTCTATAATCTATAACATTTTCGATTTTTTTTACAGGATATGCAGGATCGCTTACGCGGCAGGATCGCTTCGCGGCAGGATACTATCAACCTCTAAGATATATTAGGGGTTGATAATATCCTGCCGCGAAGTGATCCTGCCGCGTATGCGCATACGCATTAAGCTAAGGCCTCAAGTTGCTTAAATAAAAGATCTTAAATTGATTATAAAGCAGGCCTACAGCCT
>JBBSJT010000042.1:0-18280 GCA_038257035.1 Chlamydiia bacterium | reverse complement strand
GTTTTAACCTGCTTAACCTAGAAAACGGGTTAAAACCAGTTAAAAACATCGCTAAGTTAAAACCTACGCTACAATTTATGTATTTTTTTGGAGGTGGTATGGAATTTGAAGATAAGACAGACCAAATGCTAGACAGCGAAGAACTTCGGAAAATTGATGCCTACTTCAGAGCCGCCAATTACCTTTCGGTCGGTCAAATTTATTTGTTAGACAATCCCCTCCTTAAAGAACCTTTAGAAATATCAGATGTTAAGCCAAGACTTTTGGGTCACTGGGGAACAACACCCGGGCTAAACTTTATATATGTTCATATGAATCGGATCATAAAAAAATATGATTTGGATATGATCTATTTGGCAGGCCCTGGTCACGGCGGGCCTGGAATTGTTGCAAACGTTTATTTAGAAGGCACTTACAGCGAAGTCTACCCAAATATTTCAGAAGATACTTTCGGAATGCAAAAACTATTCAAGCAATTTTCTTTTCCCGGAGGTATTCCAAGCCACGTTGCTCCTGAAACCCCAGGATCAATCCATGAAGGGGGCGAGCTTGGTTACGTAATCGCTCATGCTTATGGTGCTGTTTTTGATAATCCTGATCTTATTGCATGCACTGTTATCGGAGATGGTGAAGCTGAAACGGGCCCACTTGCCGGTAGCTGGCATTCCAATAAATTTTTAAACCCAGAAAGGGATGGCGCCGTTTTACCGATTTTACACCTCAACGGCTACAAAATTGCCAATCCAAGCTTTTTAGCCCGAATCCCAAAATCCGAACTTGAAGATTTGATGCTAGGCTACGGATATAAGCCCTATTTCGTGGAGGGCAGCGATCCTAAAGATGCACATCAATTAATGGCTATGACTTTGGATAAAGTAGTAGCAGAAATTCGATCCATTCAGCAAGATGCGCGTCAAAATGGTATTAAAACCTATCCAAAATGGCCCATGATCATTTTAAAAACTCCTAAAGGCTGGACCGGCCCAAGAGATGTTGATACCCTTAAAACCGAAGATTTTTGGCGCTCGCACCAGGTTCCTTTTTCAGAAATCGGTAAAAACAATGATCACTTAGCACTACTTGAAGCATGGCTAAAAAGCTATAGACCCGAAGAGCTATTTGATAATGATGGGAAGTTGTTTGAAGAATTTGCCGAACTTGCACCTAAAGGCAACCGTAGAATGGGGGCAAACCCACATGCCAACGGGGGTATTTTATTAAAAGATCTTCGTATGCCAAACTTTAAAGACTTTACCATCGATGTCAAGAGACCGGGAACTGTTACTGTTGAATCGGCACGTGTATTAGGTAGCTATCTTACAGAAATCATGAAACTCAACATGACAGCCAAAAATTTTAGAGTCATGGGACCTGATGAAACAGCATCCAATCGGCTTTCTGATCTGTTTAAAGTAACGGACAGGGTTTTTATGGCCGATATTTACGAGTATGACACCAATTTGTCAAAAGATGGGCGCGTGATGGAAGTTTTAAGCGAACATATGTGTCAAGGTTGGCTGGAAGGTTACCTTCTTACTGGACGTCATGGATTTTTCTCATGTTATGAAGCTTTTATTCATATTGTCGACTCCATGTTTAATCAACATGCCAAATGGTTACAAACGACACGGCATATTTCCTGGAGACGTCCGATTGCTTCCCTCAATTATTTTTTAACCTCCCATGTGTGGCGCCAAGATCATAATGGTTTTTCTCATCAGGATCCAGGATTTATTGACGTTGCCGTCAATAAAAAAGGGGAAGTAGTCAGAATTTATCTTCCGCCTGATGCCAATACATTACTTGCCGTCACAGACCATTGCCTAAAAAGCCGAAATAACATCAACGTAATTATTGCAGGAAAACAACCTGCTTTGCAATACCTTGACAAGGATGCTGCCATTCAGCATTGCACAAAAGGAATTGGCATATGGCGTTTTGCAAGCAATGATTTTGGTGAAGAGACCGATGTAATTATGGTATGTGCTGGAGACGTTCCTACCCTTGAAACATTGGCGGCAATTGATATTTTAAGAAAAAACGTTCCCTCCATTAAAATACGCATGATCAACGTGATTGATTTAATGACCCTGCAAATGCCACATGAGCATCCTCATGGTTTATCTGATAACGATTATGATGATCTTTTCCCGTCCGATAAACCGGTCATCTTTGCCTTCCATGGATATCCTTGGCTGATTCATAGATTGACCTACAAAAGACATAATCACGATAATATACATGTTCGTGGCTATATTGAAGAGGGAACAACGACTACCCCATTTGATATGGTGGTTTTAAATCATCTGGATCGTTATCACTTAGCCCTCGATGTTGTTGAACGTATTCCAAGATTTGCAAAAGATCGCGGTTACTTGCGCGATTTATGTGAAAATAAGCTTGTAGAACATAAACATTATATCAGAGAACATGGTGATGACATTCCTGAAATCCGTGACTGGATTTGGCCCTACTAACCGCTACTTCAACCACTGAATCAATACGAGGGATCTGTTTACCGCTTCAAGTAGAACCAATATATACTGGTGCTACTTTAATCTGAAAAATTTAGACCCCTACAATGCATAACATATTCGATTTTTTACAGGATATGCACGATCGCTGCGCGGCACGATAAGCAGGATAATATTAACCCTCAGTAATACATGTGGTTGATATTATCCTGCTTATCGTGCCACGCAGCGATCGTGCATATCCTGTAAAAAATTGAAGACGTGATAAATTGTAGGGGTCTATAATTTTCAGATTGAAGTAGAGCTAGTATATATTTTGGGGCAATAACGATCTTGATTGGGACGGTTATGCATCAACCTCACCCAAATTGTCGCAAACACTATAGAAGGGTTTTGTCTTGAGCTTTAAGTTTTTTTTCAAAGCTCATTAAAGTATTGTATTTGGCAGATTCACTTAAAAAACTTACCTGGATGCGCTTTAAAGCTACATAGGCCAAAGCTTGTTCTGCTGTAAATTCTTGATATTGAATAAGATAGCACATAATAATCAAAGCACTTAAGCCCCTCCCTGTTCTGCTATGCACGTATACAGGTCGTCCATTTTCTAAATTCCAACGAATAAATTCAACTCCCTTTTGGATCCTTTCAAATGATAATGTTTTTAAATCAGCAGATGGAAGCTGTAATTGCTTAATTTTTAAGTTTTCCCAATCATCCGAATTAATCGGTGAAATAACATTTCCAGGCGAATGATTTTCATACACTTCAACAACACTTAAGACTGCTTGAATACCGATGGCCTCCAAATCAATTGCATCATTTCGGTTAAGAGATTCTATTTTCAATGGCAAAGAGCCAAGAACAAGCGAAGCTGTACCTTTTGCCCCGTTTACCTCAATAATTTCATCCCAAATGTTCCAATTGCCTAAAAGATTCTTTCCAAGATTAAAATTTATAGCAGTACAAAAATTTCCATAATAACTGTATAAGCTTGGAGACTCGATTTTTAAACCTCTACTGATTCTCAAGGCTTGGTCCCATTCGATCTCACTAAAATATTTTTCAGGACAATAGGGTAATGGTTCTTCTAACAAAAATCCAAATTGTGAAAGAGTTTCCGGATACCAAGAGTCAGCTTGGCGCTTGACATTAACCACCGCATGTTTCATGTGTGAAATGGCATTGATTAACTGTTTAGCAATCGTTTCTTGGGAGTAGGTAAGAAGCAATCCATACATTCCGCCATTTTCTTCTGCTCCGCCAAGTGCCGATTCAACTGCACCATGCAACAAATGAACCTCATTGAATTTTCTTCTTTTTAGATTGTCATCAGGAGTATATAGCCCTTCTTGCAGGATGTTTTCAGCACACTTTTTTATTTTCTCACAAAAATTTTCAAATTGAGTGATAATATAAGAAAAAGAGTGTCCATGCCAAATTGTTACAGATGTTTGAACAAGGGGCATTGAGCTATAAACACCCCCTGTTGGCGCAAAACCGGTTATTCGATTATACCGAATATAAGTATTGCTTCCAAGCCTTGAGAACATATCCAATTCGATCATACAACTGATAAATTCCTCATTCATCTTATTTTTATGATCAAAATCAATCATGGATTATTCCCTATTCCTCGAGCTATAAAATTCTACAGGCTTACCGTTGGTTAAAAATAAGGTTTTTTGACCCCACTCCCCTTTTTGGTTTTTGAGCGTATTATAGGCAACCTCAACCACCTGCCTTAAAAGCCAAGGTTTTTCTTTTTCATCATCAGCTGTTTTTATAAACTCCTCTATTGATACCCATTCAGCTTTTGCAATTTCGCTTTGTTGAATGACAGGTTCTTGCATTTTCTTTAAACGAGTGGCAAAAATATATTGGGTATCAGGATTTTTTTGACGGTATTCATTTACCCAACCTGTACCCACAAGCACCATGTCTTCTGGTTTTAAATGAATTTGAACTTCTTCTTCTAATTCTCTGATCACAGTTTTAAGAGGAGTATCTCCCTTTTCACCATATTCAATACCACCGGTAACAGGTTTTGGTTTTTTAATACCTGTTTTTTCTGTGACGACAAGCACTTTTTCTAAAGTAGGATCAAAAACAACAGCCGTAACACCTGCAGAAATAGTTCTAAAGGCAGGAAAACTGCATTCCTTAGGCCCATGTCCACTTAAACATAAATTTAACAAGGAATATTCGCCATTTGCATGATGATGTCTGAAGCCCAAATCTATTGCAGTCTTCATCACAGTGCCCCATGCTGCAGGGACCTTTAATCCAAGAACATGAGTTCCATTTTCCCTTGCTATTTCAATTTGGATTCGAAAAATATTTTTGAAAACCTCAGTTTCTTCAAATATACCATTTTCTTTTAGTGCAGTAAAATCAAACATGCAGCCATTAAAGGGATCGGGCTTTGCAATAGTTATGAGTGCATTTTGAATGCATTCAATATTTTTGAATAAATCACCCGATGTTGAATGTGCTCTTTTGAATGGGTGTAGCGCTATTCTTGAATAGCAATTTGGCGGAATCATACTCTTTAATGACATCATAGGAAACATCCTTTGTTGAATTACTTAAAGTTGTAATCCTAAACACTTTTTTTCACAAGCCAAAAAAATGCAGGGGGCCTCAGATGCTTTTTTTTTACCTGTGCGGCATTAAGGTGGATGAGGTATTGGACTAACTGACGCTTTTCTGCATAGGCATTAAGCTAGAAAACAATTATAAAGCAGGCCTACAGCCTGCTTTATAATTGTTTTAGAACAGAAACTAGATATTAATGCCAGAATTTAGCAAGCTCTAGTTTAAGCTCTTCCTGAACAGGGTCAAGGACACTTTTAAGTTCAGGTTTAAGTATCGCTTTTAAATTTAATAAATTGGTAAATTTGGAAATTTTTTCTAACAATTCCTCAGGCACTGAAACATGCTTCATTGGGGTACGGATAGAAGTTCGTTTAAATTTATCAAATTCAGTGTCAGGAAAAAAATTTAAATTAGAATCTATATAAAGCGCTGAACTTGAAAAACTACCTGGAACTTTAAATTCAATTCTTAGTATTTTAAATCTTTTATTTTCATAAATTCCATTGTCTACATTTTTCTTATAATTAAATTCAAAAGAAACAGTCGGATCATATAAAGATTTTTTAACAGATGGATTAGGATTCATAAACAAATCTCCTTTTTTTAGTTTATAATAAACAATTATAACCTTCAAAGTAGAATTTGTCCAAGTAAATTAACATGACTTAAATTTAGCTGCAGCGGCCAAAAAATCTATTCCTAGAGCCTGTGTAATGGCTTCTACTTCATTTTGCTTTTCATGACTTAAGATCCAGCATGTGGCTCTATCGGAAATTCCCAAAAGAGCGCCGCATTGATTGGCAAAATCTAAATTAGCTTGTGTTGGTGTAAAATCTTCTCTAAATTGGTTATTGCTTTCATCTCTTGTGGACCAAAGGGCAAAAACCGTTTTTAAAATATTATCTTTAAAATCAATCCCTGTTAATTTTTTTACGACTTCAAGATCCATGTAACGCAGCAATATACCCCGTCCAGCTAAATAATCATTTCCATTCAAATTATAACTTGCTACGCAGGCAAGTTCATGAAAAATCCCATCATTTCCAATCATTCCCTTATGAACTCCCTGGATCAATTTTTTTGTGAAATTTGTGATTTTTGCTTCAAAGTCACGTGCATTAAATCTCCACTTCGGCTGATATTGAAAGGCATACTTTGCAAGATTATCTTTATAAGATATTAGATCGCCAAATGCTCCAATGAGAAGCCCATTATCGCCCGACCAAACCCAACCTGGAGACCAATCAGGATGCCCTGTTTCTCTGTAACTAGAACCATCAGAAAAATCCAGAGGCCGCTCTCCTACAAGTGCTGCGCTATCATCCCCTATAAAAGACTTGAAATACATATATTTATCATCTTTATGCTCAAACCACTTTGAAAAAAAGATCCATTGCTCATAGGCCATTTTAAGATAATCATCTGAACCATTAAAATCCCTCTCAACATGAAGCCGGTACAATTTTGTTGAAAGTAGCATCAATAAAGCGTTGACAACTGTATTTTTTACTCCGCAATTGGGCTCAATTTGGGTGGTATTGCGGCATCCGAAAGGTACAGGCTTATCGTTCTTATTGATATCCACACCAAAATCAATCATCCTTTTAAAACAATCCTTGGAAAGATTTAAATATTTTTGAGAAAGTTCATAATTTCCAATTTTTTCCATAAGCTTAAAAGCATTAAGCCCCATTAATCCCCACCAGCCAAAATCATCAATCCACATCTTTTTAAGATCGCTCTCATTATAAAAAAAAAGATTCTTTTCAAGAATTTTTTGGATGGTTACAAACATCCCTTCAACTTCCTTGTCACAAAATTTTTGTTCCAAAAAAGGCTCTAAGAGTACAAGACAAGCATCACAAGTGTTAGCCCTTTTCCAAAAATCTTTAAAATCACAAACGTCTGCATATCGGAAGAAGGCTTTTATGCTGAAAAATTTAATATCATCATCAGTTGTTAATTTACATTCCGCAATATTACTAACAGGATTGATTCCGTAAAAGTAATTGTAAATCCCTTGAAACGGTGTACTTCCGACAAACATAGCATCTCCTGCCAACTTTAAAAAAAACAGGGATAGCTGATTTAAGATTTAGATCGCAAGATTATTTTATCAACCCCTCTACATATACTGTGCTATACAAAATAAAACCTTCAATGTTAATAAAGCTACTTAATATAACATCTTCGATTTTTTTACAGGATATGCACGATCGCTTCGCGGCACGATAAGCAGGATACTATCAACCTCCTGAATTACTGAAGGTTGATATTATCTTGGCTTTAGTGCCGCGAAGCGATCGTGCTTATCCTGTAAAAAAGTCGAAAATGTTATAACTTGTAGGGGTCTAAATTTTTTCTGCTTGAGAACGTCTTATGAAAGGGGGGAGGGTTATTGCCAGAAGTGAGCCATTTCTGCTTTGATTTCATCTTGAATAGGATTAAGCTCTTGGCTATAAATCGGGTAGATTTTAGTCTTATTATCATCATTTTTAAAACTTACTTGGGAAACTAAAAAAATTTTCCTGACTAATTCTTTGGATAAAAAAATATTTTTCAAATGATTTGTAGATGAATTTTTTCTAATTGATTCAAATTCACAGTGGCAAAGAAAATTCCAATTAGAGTCCATAATGAGGCAAACAGGCTTTGAAAAGACTTCTTTAAATATCGGTGTATTTAAGAATTTAAAAATATTGTATTCAGCATATTCAATCCCTTCAGGAATCAATACACTAATGATCTTAGAAAGCTTCTTGCCGACTTGAATTTCATATAAAGCAGCTTGATAATCAGAAGTTGGATTCACAAATTTTGTACTCCTAACAGTGTTTGAGAGTACTTTCTAACATAACCATTTAAATATTGTCAATCAACTTTAAAAAATTCTTCCATTCCAATTCGGATTTCTTCTTTTACAGGGTCTAGTTCTTCCTTAAACATCTCTATGGTTTCTGATTTATTACCATTCCTTATACTAAAATCCTCCAAAAGCCCAATTTTTTCAACTAAATCTTCTGGTATTAGAATACTTTTAAGATGGATTGCAAAAGAGTTTTCTTGAAGGATTACAAATTCACGTTTTGACAAAAAGTTTAAATCAGAATCCATTCCAATAAAGTCACTTTCAGAAAACAAATCTTTGAACATTTGAGAAGTGGCTGCAGAAACGTTTGAATTGGCTTCAGTTTGAATAGTAATAAGCTTGATTTTCTTATTTAATTCATAGATGCAATCATTTATTTTGTAACTAATTTTTACTTTATATAAGGTTGCCGGAAGGTAGGAAACTGAATTCATAAAAAAGACTCCTTTTTTTTAAACGTCTAATTCAAACTTTTAATTTAAGTCAAAGATTTATTTTACCAAATGAAAACAAATAGTCTTCTAAACTAACGACGCGTAATAGAGCTCCAAGCCCTCATTACGAAGTTTACAAGCTGGGCAGACCTTGCAACCCTCCCCTCGAATCCCTTCATAACAAGTGATGGTCATTTCCAAAAGATAATCTAAAATCCCAAGTTTTTCCGACAATTCCATTGTTTCTTTTTTTGTCATAAAAACAAGAGGCGTGCGGATTTCAAATTGTGGATCATTCAGATCGATTCGTAAAATGTTTTCCATAAGATTCATATAATGTCTTGTACAATCACGATAACCGGAATTACAAGCCTCAACCTCAATAATTCCCATGTAGATGCAGCTTGCCCCTAATTCTTCCGCATGAATGGCAGCAATTCGTGCCATAAGACCGTTCCTTCCAACAACAAGCGTATTTGGAGGTAGTTGCCCTTCTTTGACAATCATCATTTCTTTATTTGTAAGGGCATTTGTTGTAATTTTTTGCAGGCAATCAATTGGCAACACCAAATTGTCCACTCCAAAATGCGCCGCAATAATAGCTGCTTGTTTTAATTCTCCAATGTGTCGCTGATTGTATTGAAAAGACAAGCTTAAAACATTTTCTGCACCAAACTCGTTAATTGCAAGTTTTAAACAAATGGAGGAGTCCATTCCACCGGAATGGACTACGATTGCTTTTTTTTTCATGGTGTGTGAATCAAGTTGATATTGGGAAGGTCTGTTTTTTGGATATGCATCATTTCCCACATGTTTCTAAAGCCATCACATGTTCGTAAAAGCTCTTCCTTGGTGCCTTCTGCAATTTTCTCACCTTTATCAAGATATATAATTTTATCTGCATCTTCAATAGTTGATAAACGGTGGGCAATGATCACTTGCGTCACTTGTCCGCGAAGCTCTTTAATTGCTGTCTTGATATGGTTTTCACTTACATTATCAAGTGATGAGGTTGCCTCGTCCATAATTAAAATCGGTGCATTTTTAACGAGCGCACGAGCAATTGCCAAACGTTGCTGTTGGCCACCTGAAAGGTTTTTCCCTGTTTCTGATAACTCTGTCTGATACCCATCCGGCAACTCTAAAATAAAGTCTTCTGCATGTGCCTTAACTGCCGCCTGTCTGATTTCTTCTTCTGAATACATTTTTCCATAAGAAATATTAGCCGCAACAGTATCTAAGAAAAGAAAAGGTTTTTGTGGGATAAAAGCAATATTGTCTCTAAGAGATTTTTGAGTTAAAGACGTGATGTTTTTTCCATCGATTTTAATATTTCCTTTTTCAAGATCATAAAGTCTTGGAAGAAGCTGAACAATGGTCGATTTTCCGGCTCCGGTAGGTCCTACAATGGCAACAGTTTCACCCTTTTTGATGGTGAAATTTAACCCTTTTAACACCCATTTATCTTCATAGCGAAACCAAACATCATCAAATTCAATACAATCTTTAAATTCGGTCATGTTAAATGCATCTTCATTGTCTTGAATCTGCGGTTTTAAATCCAATACTTCAAACATGCGTTCTGCTGCTGCGATCCCGCGTTGAATATGTGCATTTTCTTCAGCAAACTTCTTGATCGGCATATAAAAGAAATAAAGCATCCCACAATAAAAGAAGACTTCAGTGATGGTCATATTCAAAATATAAAGACCATACAAAAGTGCTGTTGCCAAAAAGCACATGCCGATCATATGAACTACAGGGCTTGTCGACAAGTCATAGCGTGCACTTTTTTTCTCTAATTTGGCCATATGTTCGTTTTGTTCGCGGTATTTTTTTAAAGAAAAGTCTTCCATTGCAAAAACTTTAACCGTTTGAACGCCGGCTAAAAAATCAATAAGCACAGAGGCGAATTTTTCCTGATTTTGCTGCAATTGTTTGGACACCTTCTTTACACGTTTTGTCAAAAACACAATGGGAAAAACAATCAATGGAAAGCCTAAGAAAATAATCAGAGAAAGTTTCCATGATGTCAAAAAACAGAGAACAAGGGTTGTAAGCACTGTAAATGGTGTTTGCAAGTAATTAACAAGACAGGCATTGATCGACTCTGCTATTTGCGAGGCATCGCCAACTGCCCTTGATGATAATGAACCAATATTATACTTTTGAAAAAATGTCATGGGAAGTGATTGAATATGCTCAAAATATTTTTGTCTTAAGTCCTGACTAACAGAGATCGAAACAACCCGTGTTGTAAAGCGGTGGGCAAATAGCGTCAATGACTTAAAAAAAGCTACAAAAACCAACATAAAGGCCAAACCCACAACATTACCGGAAATAGGAAAAGTTTGATTGATGCGCAAAATGAACTTTTCAATCGTTCCACCGCTATTTCTTGTTGCTAAATAGTTATTAACGTCTGTTTTTGTGATAAAACCTTTATGATCACTATCAATTTCATGAATGCGCTCCATGATTTGAGTTTCAAAAATTTCATCCTGCATAACAGATGGTTCTGAAAAGACATTGAACAATTCAGGCCCTTTTTGAGTGATCATGCCGATAGCTAATATTTCTAGCTGGGAGGCTACCGTAAATAAACACATGGCAACTACCGTCAAAAATAGCATCTTGCGATTTTTGCGATTTTCAAACGCAATTTTAAATAATTTTTTCATTCGTCCCTGAAAGTTAGTTTAAACAGTTTCTGTAAACTTGCCGATTTTTCTAAATTTTAAATAGCGTTGCTCAATTAAAATGTCCGGTTGGATATTTTTTAGAGTCTGCCATTGTTCTAAAATAAATTTTTTCACGTTAGCGTAAGTTTTTTCAGGATCGTGATGGGCCCCTCCAAGAGGCTCAGGCACAATCGAGTCAATAATTTCAAGCTTTAACAAATCTTCTGAATTAAGCTTTAAGCTATCAGCTGCAAGTGCACTTTTGGAGGCATCTTTCCAAAGAATGGAAGCGCAACCCTCAGGCGATATAACAGAGTAATAAGCATGCTCTAACATTCCAACAACATCACCAACGCCCATTCCAAGCGCGCCGCCTGAGCAGCCCTCTCCGATGACTAAAACAATAATCGGTGTTTTGATGCGGGACATTTCGCGCAAATTGTTAGCAATCACAAAGCCCTGACCGCGCTCTTCAGCTCCAAGGCCAGGATAAGCACCTGGAGTATCTAAAAATGAAACCACGGGTAAATTAAATTTTTCGGCAAGGCGCATCAGCCTTAAAGCCTTTCTAAACCCTTCAGGGTTTAACATTCCAAAATTGCGATGAACTCTGCTTTCCGTATCGTTTCCTTTTTCTTGTCCGATCACAACACAATTCATGTCGCCAATTTTTGCAAGACCACCAACAATTGCCTGATCATCTGAAAAAGTGCGATCTCCTGCCAATTCATGAAAATTTTGGCAAATATTTTTAATGTAATCAATAGTGTGAGGTCTTGAAGGGTGACGGCAAATCTGCACGCGCTGCCAGGGAGTAAGCTCTGAGTAAGTTTTTTTCTTTAACTCTTCAAGTTTCATTTCCAATTTTTTAATTTCATTATTAAATAAGGGGTTGTCCTGATTTTGCTTTTTCAAATGTTCGATAGCCTTTAAATATTCGTAAATTTGCTTTTCGTGTGGTAACATGTCCTTCAAAATAAAACCTCTATATTATATTCGTCTTAAAAAAGCTTAGCTTATATACCAGTATTTTTTCCTTTTTTTACCGCGAAGAACGCGAAGAGAGGCGCGAAGAGGCGCGAAGAAGCGCGCTAAAGCGCGAATAATGAGGCTCTTTCCTCTTATCGCGCTATTAGCGCGCTTCTTCGCGTCTCTTCGCGTCTTTCTTCGCGCTCTTCGCGGTAAAAAAAATCCCCCCTAAAGGGTGGCTTATTTTTCTATGCCAGGTAGCTTGGCATCGTAAAAATCTTTTACAAGCTCAACGTACGTAGGCTTTGTAATGATGATCGCAAATAACTCTTCAATATCTGATGTTGCAAGTCTGATGCACCCATCGCTCTCATATTTTCCTAAACTCATAATATCTTCGACAAAATTTCCTTTTTTATCGATAACCCAAGGTACCCCATGGATTCCAAATCCTTTGGCAGGTGCACTACAGGTGGATAATTCTTTTTCAAATGGTATCCATCTTGAACCAAACACCCTGATCATTTCAATTTGCTCACCGCCATGAAATCCCATCGCTTTTGGTTTATAAATCGCGATTTTGTTTCCAAGCGAATATTTTCCAATCGGCGTTAAAAGCCCCGATATCTTTAACGGATCTGGACGTCCTAGGCCAACTTTATAAGTCTTTACCAAAGTGCGTTCATTTTTATCCAAATCATGGTAATAAAACCACATTCTACTTCTTGAAATATCAATCAGCAAATAAAAGTTTAAATTAACATCCGGCTTTAAAACATTAAATTGATCGCCTTCCGTAATATCCTGCTTAAAATAGTCAGGTTTCTGATTTAAGCTGCGAGCAATAAAATGTCTTGAAGTTGCATAGTGACTAGCATAATCTGACAGCCATGCAGGTCGACCTTTTTGCCAAGCTACTCTTGGCTTATAAGTCACCGTTTCAACGATCGGGAACTTAGGATCATGCCTATTAAAAAATTCAGCAATTCGATTAGCTTCCGGCAAAGGTTTTAAGGCTTCGTCATTTTTAGGCTTAAGCTCAAATTCCGCTACATCAAGAGATTTTTCAACTTCCTGGTTTTTTTCTTTGAGATCATCTTTTTTTATCGTATTTTTACTCGTTGCTACTATTACTTCGCCCTTAAGTTCCACTTCAATCAAAGGTAAAGATCCCGATTCAAGGACAACTTCCTTTGGTTTTTTAGTTTTAAAAATGGCAGCAACGCCTATTGTACCAAATAAAACTAAACCAATCAATACCAATAATTTAGGAAACGACATTTAATGACCCCAATTTAAAAAAAAGCTCTTTATTACAAATATCATTTGAGATATAAAAAACTCATCTTACGCAAAAAAATAATTTTATGAAAGCCTAAGCGAACCCTTTCCTGATAATGGAAGCGTAAGTGGTCTTCTATGGACTTCTAGTTTACTTAAGAAGGCCGACAAAAAAGACATTCTTAGAGCAGAGTGCAACTTAACTTACATAGATCATTATTCTAGTAAGGAGAGTTTATAACATTAATGATAGATTTTTTTGAAAATTTTAGGAATGATTTTCTTAAAAAAATTGATAAAAAAATAACCAAACATAAAAAGACTGATTTTGACGCTTTCAATTCTTTTTGTTCTTAAGAAATAAGTTCAAAAAATTATGCATTTTTTTACCAATAGAGAGAGAGTTTTTAATTTTCTCCTTTGGTAAAAAAAAGCTTAATTTTTTGATAGGCTTTAAGGAGCTTCAATAAGCTTTCTCATTTTTTTGCCCGGTGTAAATTTAACTGCGCTACGAGCCGGAATAACAATGGGTTGGTCTGCCTTCTTAGGATTGCGTCCAATTTTTTGTTTGCGCTGTACAACTTCAAAAACGCCAAAATCACGAAATTCAAGTCTATCGCCGCTCGATAAACTATCGATCATTTTATCAAGAAAAGCTTGGATTACATGACGAACATCGTTTGGATGTATCCCTCTTTCCTGCGAGATCGTATTGATCAGCTTTTTTTTAGTCATGGTTTTCGGTTTTGTCATAGTTGTCATTTAGGTAACTCCCTTAGTTAGTTTTGTATAGATTGCTTTTTTTCGTAATTTCTTATCATAAGCAATCCAGAATTGGTTTCAAGAAATTTCTTGATATATATAATATTTTTTAATTTTCTACTCGGATAAGGAGTTTGTTTTTTTTGCCGGCACCCAAAAGAATCATATGATTTGCGATCAAATCTTTTTCTAAAATATAATAATTCTCATCATTTATTTTTTCATTGTTCAAATAGGCCCCACCATTATTTAAGAGGCGTTTAGCTTCACTCTTGCTAGGCGCTAATTGTGTCTTTACAAAAAGTTCAACAAGCTTTGAACCGACAACTTCACTTCGGCTGTAAGTAACTGAAGGTATATCTTTAGCAATATTTTCCAATACATCCGCGTCAAGAACAGTTTTAGAGCCTGGTGCAGCTGCAACTGTTGCCTTGATGGCAAGCTGCAATTTTTCATCCCCATGGACAATCCTTGTAACTTCTTCTGCAAGGCGCCTTTGAGCAGTATTTGGAACATAATCCAATGACTTCATGCTTTTTTCAATGTCCTGAATTTCACTCATTTCCATAAATGTTAAAAAACGCATCAGTTTAATTACATCATCATCAGAAACCCTGACCAAATATTGGTAAAATTCATAAGGAGATAATTTATCAGCTGATAGCCAAATCGCTCCTTTTACAGATTTACCGAATTTTTGCCCATCACTTCTGGTCATTAGAGGAAATGTGATACCGCAAACTGATTTGCCATGCACTTTACGAATTAAGTCTGTTCCGGCCGTAATGTTTCCCCATTGATCACTTCCACCCATTTGGATTGTGACTCCATGGTTTTCATATAAATAAAGAAAATCATAACCTTGTAAAAGCTGGTAGGAGAATTCGGTAAAACTCATTCCTTCATCAGAATTTAATCTTGATTTCACGCTATCTTTTGCAAGCATTTGACCGATTCTAAAATTTTTGCCAACATCGCGCAAAAAATCAAGAAAAGAAAAATTTTTAAACCAATCATAATTGTTTAAAAATAATGGCTTTGCTTTATCTTGACCTTGATTTAAAATTTGTTCTAAATTTTTTCTAATGCCTGCTAAATTATTTTCAATCGTTTCAGCATTAAGCAATTGTCTTTCAGCAAGTTTTCCTGAAGGATCGCCAATCATTCCGGTAGCGCCACCTGCAACGGCAACCGGAATGTGACCGCACGCTTGAAACCAAGCAAGGCCCATAATGGCCACCATATTGCCAAGATGTAGGCTGTCTGCTGTTGGATCAAAACCGCAATAAACTTTAACAGGAGTATTTGTAATCATTGCCATGTCATCATTTGTCATCGCATCGATGAAGCCACGTTCTTTTAAAATTTCAATTACATTGCGCATAGATCTTTCATTCCTTGATTTTTAAGTTCCGCTATTGTCCGATTTAAGTGATTTTCTGTCAACAGTCTATAACATTTCAAGATCAAAAAAATCGTACACTCCTCTTTAGATCAATATAAGTAAAAATTCTCTTATACTTTACTTTATCTTTTTGATCTGTTATCAAAAAAAATATACCGGAGGTTCATGCTAATGTCTTCAAAAGAAAAAGTAAAGGCCAAGGAAAGCAATCAAGTTAAGAAATATCGAAAAAAATTGGAAGAGTCCATTCTTGAAGAAAAAAAATTGATCAATCCTGAAGCCATTAAAAAAATGAAAGATTCCATCCATCAGTGGATTGATAAACATGCTGATGAACGCATTGATTTAAAGCTCAAAGATATCGAACTCTTCGATGAAAATCGCCACCCCGCAGCCCCTAAAAGTAAATTCATCAATCATTTATTATCCGAATTAAAAAAGGACCGCGTAAGAAAACCAACGCCTAGAAAGTTCAAAGCCAAAAAACTGTAAAAGTAGACTTTTAAAAATTGTGAAATTGGGTCATTGAACGTTTTTAAGGGATTTTAAAGGACTTAAAGGACAAAAAGGACTTAAAGGACAAAAGGGACATGCCCACCGTCTTGAAAGTAATTCCCAGGCTAATAAACTTATCATAAATACTGTTCAAAAGGGTGGAAATGTCCTTTTAGTCCCTTGTGTCCTTTATGTCCTTTTTGTCCTTTAAAATCCCTTCTTTAGTCACTAAAAAGGATTAGCAGTATCAATAAACCGATAATCCAATTTAAATTTTTCTTGGAGATGCTCCCCTATGGCCTTTGGACCGATCCGCTCTGTTGCTGTGTGTCCAAGGGCAAAAAAGTTAATTTTTTCTTCTTGAGCAATATTCCAAACAGGCTCATCAAAATTTCCAGTAATAAAGCAATCCACTTTTTCTAAAATGGCCTCATCAATGGACTTATAGGCCCCCCCTGAAATTAGTGCAGCGCTCTTTACGGTTTCGTTTCCAAAAAGAGCGGCATGTGCAGGATGTGCGTAGTAAGTTTCAAGGCTTAGTTGAAATTGATCCCTTGTTTGCTCCTTAACTTTACCCCTTACACCAATGTGAGTTCCATTAAATAGACCGAAAGGTTTTAAATCTGTCCAGCCTAGGTCTTTTGCCGCTTTCCAATTATTTCCAAATGTTTGATGGGCATCTAGAGGTAAATGATAGGCGATCAATGAGATATTATGTTTTAATAAAAGCTCTAGTTTTTTCTTTTTAACACCAATAATTGAGTAATCATCATGATTCCAAAAAAGCCCATGATGAACAATTAAAGCATCGGCTTTTAACTGAACCGCCCGCTCAATTGAATCAAGACTTGCCGATACAGATGTTGCAATTTTTGAAATATTTAATGCCCCTTCAACCTGCAAACCATTTTTACAATAGTCATTGAAACCTTGATTTTGCAAAAGGTCATTTAAATAAAGGCACAATTCTTGTAAAGTAATCATAAGGGTTAATCTCTTTAAAAATGCATCAAAAATATTTTCTTATATAATAGCAAAAAATGAACTTAAAAAAAAATGAAATTGCAAAAATGGCAGCAGCCAAGCTTGCTGTTAAATTTGTAAAACCTGGAATGATGATTGGTCTTGGAACAGGTTCTACATCTTCTTATTTTATTAAAGAATTAGGGGCTCTTGTCGCTAACGGCCTAAAAATAAATGCTGTTGCCACCTCTTATGCCAGTGATCAGCTTGCAAAAAGTCTTGGGATTAAGATGATAGATGTCAATTCAGTCAATTTTTTGGATATTTGTGTAGATGGCGCTGATGAGATTGATCAAAAAAAACAAATGATCAAGGGCGGAGGCGGTGCCCTTTTCCGAGAAAAAATCATTGCATGCATGAGTAAAGAGACGATTGTCCTTGTTGATGAATCAAAAGTTGTGACAACTCTTGGTAAATTTCCAATTCCCATAGAGATCACCCCTTTTGCTTATAAGGTCACCTCTGATAAATTGTTAAAATTTGCAAAATCTCTTGATTTGCGAAAATCTGATAACGGTTCCCCTTTTATTACTGATAATCACAACTTTATTGTTGATCTTCAATTAAAAAACAGCGATATCAACTTTGAAAAGATAAATCATGAAATAAAGGAAATTCCGGGAGTTTGTGAAACCGGCTTATTTTTAGGAATCGCAGGCCGAGTGATCATTGGGCATGAAGATGGCCATGTCGAAATACGAGAATAAAATTATACGGGGCAATTAATTTATGTTATCAGAGCTTATTCAACTTAACTTCGACAAAATCCTACAAACGAAAACATACACAGTTATTGTCTTAAGCGCTGAGGATAAACGTTTTGCAATTTATACAGAGCCTAATATCGGCCATATCTTACAAATGTATTTAACAGAAACCGAAAGAACAAGACCCTTGACCTATGATCTTATCGATTCCATATTTAATGGCCTTGAAATTGAAATCAAACAAGTTGTCATCAACGATGTTCAAGACACTATTTATTTTGCCAAACTCTTCCTAGAACAAAAACGAGGTGACCTCATCCAAATTCTTGAAATTGATGCACGGCCATCAGATTGCATCTCACTTGCGCTCATGCGCGATGTTCCCGTCTTTTGCACCCGCGAAGTCTTTGACAAAACCATCGCCGTCGAAGACTAGCACGGATTTTACACCCACGAATTTTTTAACATCGAGAACACAAGAGAAGCAAAATAAGATCCAACAACCCTAGTACAGTCGAAAAAATAAAAACAAATACCAATAAATATCAATATAATATCTCAGATTTTTTTTACAAGATATGCACG